>JASFEC010000203.1:0-4464 GCA_050125045.1 Gammaproteobacteria bacterium
TAGAGCAGCGCCGAGAGCACCGGCGCCACGCATAGCAGGACCAGCAGCCCGCCGTTGAGCGCCACCGCCGTCTGGTCGAGGGCGCCCTCCCCCTTGCGGCGCGCCGCGATGGTCTGCACGCCGGTGGACAGCCCCAGCAGCAGGGCCATGAACATGAAGTTGGCGAAGCCGCCGAGCCCCACCGCGCCCAGCGCCGCGTCGCCGAGCGTGCCGACCATGGCCGTGTCGACCAGGTTCATGACGTTCTGCGAGACCATGCCGCCGATGATCGGCAGGGCCAGCAGCAGCACGCGCCGCCCCCGCGGGTCGGTCCATGGCAACACTATGTTTTGCAATGCTTTTCCTTAGCGATCAAGCGCATGAGGGTCGATCGGGGTGGCGGTAGCTGCCAACGCGCCCGGCGCGCAGGCGGAGTTTGACAGGAACCGGCCTTGTTTCGGTAAACCGAATTGCGAATCGTTCTCATTCCGGTTAATGTGCGCCGCTTCGAACACCCATAACGCTGCCAAACCGAGGTTATTCCATGCGTCCTTCGACTGCCTTTTTCCTTGCCGGCGTAGCCTTCGCTTCGCCGGCCCTCGCGGATACCGGCACGGATGCCACGAGCGAGACCACCGCGGCTTCGGCCGTCGCCCAGGCCGCGAGCGGCACCGCCGCCGCTGCCGCCACCGCAACCGCCACCAATGGCGCCGGCGAGGCCGGGCAGGCGGTTACGCTCGCTGCCCTCCCCCAGCCGGACCCGGCCGAGCTCAGTGCCGTCACTATCGTGGGCTCCTCTGCGGCCGCGCGGGACGTCGGCGGCTCGGCGCACTTCATCGGCCCCGACGAGCTGGAAGAGTTCGACTACGCCGACATCCACCGCATCCTCCGCGCCGTGCCGGGCGTCTACCTGCAGGACGAGGAAGGGTTCGGCCATCGCCCGAACATCGGCATTCGCGGCTCCGGCCAGGACCGCAGCAGCCGCATCGCCATCCTCGAGGACGGCGTCCTGATCGCACCCGCGCCCTACGCCGCGCCCGCGGCCTACTACTTCCCGAACGCGCGCCGGATCTACGCGGCGGAAGTGCTCAAGGGCCCCTCGTCCATCTCCGTCGGCCCGCGCACCATCGGCGGCGCGGTCAACCTGCTGAGCGCGCCGATCCCGAACGACTTCGGCCTCTACGCCGACTACTACGCCGGGCAGAACGGCTCGCAGGACGCCCGGATCATCGCCGGCGGCAGCGACGAGCATTACGGGATCGTGTTCGAGACCGTGCAGACCCAGTCCGACGGCTTCAAGACCATCGACGCCAACGACCGCAACACCACCGCGGGCTTCGAGCTCGAGGACTGGATGGTCAAGGGCCGGGTCAACACGGGTGACGACGCCCGGATCTACCAGGCGCTGGAGTTCAAGTACGTCCGCCACACCCAGGATTCGCAGCAGTCCTACCTCGGCCTGACCGACGAGGACTATGCCGCCGATCCCTACCGCCTGTATGCGGCCACCCAGATCGACCAGCTCGACACCACCCAGACGACCCGCACCCTGACCTGGCGCATCGAGCCCGATGCCGCCCCGTGGCGCGGTTCGCTCACCTGGTACAACAACACCTTTGCCCGCAGCTGGTACCGCGTGAACAACGTCGACGGCACCGGTCTGAGCGCCATCGTCGAGAACCCCGACGCCTTTGCGGACGAGCTGGGCTGGCTGAAGGGCGCCACCAGTCCGGACGACGTGCTGCGCGCGCGTGACAACAACCGCACCTACGGTGCTACCGGCGTCCAGGGTCGCGGCGAGTACGATTTTGCCGTGGGCGGCGCGGCGGTCACGCTGAAGGCCGGCTTCCGCGTCCACGAGGACTTCGAGGACCGTTACCAGAAGGAAGACCGCTACCGGATGGAAGACGGCACCATGATCCTCACCACGGCCGGCACGCCCGGCGGCCAGACCAACCGGCGCGGCGAGGCCGAGGTCACGTCCTACTTCGTGGCCGCCGACATCGACGTCGGCGCCCTGCGCCTCTCGCCGGGCGTGCGCTACGAGGACATCGACCTCAAGCGCACCGACTGGGATCGCAGCGACCAGTTCCGCACGGACGACCCGACCTCGGTGCGCAAGGCCGGCATCAGCGAGACGATCGGGGGCATCGGCGCAACCTACGCGCTGACCGACCGCGTGAAGCTGATCGGCGGCGTGCATGAAGGCTACAACCCGCCGTCGCCCGGCAGCGACGCCGGCGCGGAGACCAGCACTAACTGGGAGTTCGGCCTGCGCTACCAGGGCGCCGGCTTCTACGCCGAGGCCATCGGCTTCATCACCGACTACGACAACCTGGTCGGCACGGTGACCGAGTCCACCGGCGGCGGCGGCGAGATCGGCGACCAGTTCGAGGCTGGCGAGGCCGTGGTCCGCGGCCTGGAGCTGCTCGGCGAGACCGTGCTGTGGGAGTTCGACGGCGGCTGGCGGGTGCCGGCGCGCCTGGCCTGGACCTGGACGCCGACGGCCGAGTTCGACAACAGCTTCGACAGCGACTACGGCCCCTGGGGCGAAGTCGTCGCCGGCGACGAGATGCCCTACCTGCCGGAACATGTCGGGCAGCTGCGTCTCGGCCTCGAGGGCGACCGCCTGCTGCTCAACGTCAACTTCAACTACCAGTCGGCGACCCGCACCAAGGCCGGCAGCGGCTCGATCCCCGCCGGGGAGAAAGTCGACTCGGCGCTGACGGTGGACCTGGGCGCCAGCTACCAGCTCACCGACACCTTCAGCCTGCAGGCGCGCATCCAGAACCTGCTCGACAAGGAGTACATCGCGTCCCGCTCGCCCAACGGCGCGCGGCCCGGTATCGACCGCTGGGTGATGGTCGGCTTCTCGGTCGGTCTCTAGGGGGGAACTTTTCGCAGCCCCGCGAATCCATAAGGAGCGTACGGAGCGAACCCCTCATTGTTCCCCAAATGCGTGTTCCCCCACGCGACCCCTACGGCCCCGGCGTCCAGGATGGACGACCGGGGCTGATTTTTTCCGGCTCACGGACCAGAGGGTCACCTGGCCCCGCACTCCGCCAGGGGGGTCCGTATTTTCCGAATTGACAATCATTCGTATTTGCAGTCATAGTTGGCCCCAAGAGCGAGAGGTGAGCCGGCATGTACGTCTGTATCTGCAAGCGAGTCACGGATAGCCAGATCCACGAAGCCATCGGGCGCGGCGCCCGCAAGCTCCAGGACCTGAGCCAGGAACTCGGCGTCGCCACGGGCTGCGGACAATGCGCCTGCTTCGCGGAGGAACTGCTCGAGGGCGCGCCCGCCGCCTCTGGCCCGAACCGGGCCCTCTGCGAACCCGTCCACTCCGACGCCTGAATCCCTCGCCCCCGCTGTGCCGAAAGCGTACCGGCCAGGCCCCGCCCGGCTCGGGCGCGTGTCTTCCGCGTCCCCCACTTGGGGACGGCACCCGGCACCTCTATAATTCCGCCTCAACCGCTTCGCTTTAAAATCAGGAGACGTCGGCATGAAGGGCGACCCTAAAGTCATCGAGCATCTCAATACGATCCTCAAGAACGAGCTCACCGCGATCAACCAGTACTTCCTGCATTCCCGCATGCTGCAGGACTGGGGCCTCGAGAAACTGGCGGCGAAGGAGTTCGAGGAATCCGTGGACGAGATGAAGCATGCCGACCAGCTGACCCAGCGCATCCTCTTCCTCGAGGGCCTGCCCAACCTGCAGGACCTCGGCAAGCTGATGATCGGCGAGAACGTCAAGGAAATCCTCGAGGCCGACCTCGGCATGGAGCACAAGGCGATCCCCGACCTGCGCGAGGCCGTCGCCTACGCCGAGTCCGTCGGCGACTACGTCAGCCGCCAGCTGTTTCGCGAGATCCTCAGCTCGGAGGAAGAGCACGTCGACTGGCTGGAGACGCAGCTCAGCCTGATCGAGAAGATGGGCGTGGAGAATTACATCCAGTCGTCCTCCTGAGTCCGGTCCCGGGCGGAGCCCGGCGGGGGCAGTGGCTGCCTTGCGGCAGGGCTGCCCCTTTTGTCAGGTCGGCACGAAATCCAGATACGCAGATCCCGCGAACTCTCCTATGATTGGCGGGTCCAATCTTCCGTTGGCCGGACGCGCCGTGCGCCCCGGCCGACGTTTCGTTAACGCTCCCGGGGTTCAGGACCGTGCAGAAAATCATAACGACCTTCGTCGTCCT
The DNA here is from genome assembly GCA_050125045.1 of Gammaproteobacteria bacterium. Classification (GTDB taxonomy): domain Bacteria; phylum Pseudomonadota; class Gammaproteobacteria; order Steroidobacterales; family XN24; genus XN24. Next base: position 4,176 of record JASFEC010000203.1, read on the forward strand.
GGCCGCGGCCGCACTGGCCGCGTGGATCTGGCTTGCCACCGGCAATGAAAATTCGTCCGCCCGGGGCGGCACGAGCCCGGAGGACCGGCCGCCGGTCGCGGTCGTGACCGTCGTGGCGGAAGCCAGGCCGCTGGCTGACGAGGTCGAGGCGCTCGGCACCACCCGGGCCCGCGAGGCGGTGGAAATCACGCCGCGCATCTCCAGCATCATCACCGCCATCCTCTTCCGCGAGGGCGAGCGCGTGGAGGCCGGCGACGTGCTGGTGGAGCTGGACAATGCCGAGGAGCGC
>JASFEC010000204.1:0-4441 GCA_050125045.1 Gammaproteobacteria bacterium
AGCTCAAGGCGCAGGCCGTCGGTGGCGACGCCTTCCAGCCGGTGTCCGAGCTGCGCGGCATCCCGGCCCTCATCACCCCAGTGCAGAAAAACGTCGACGCCGACGAGTTGCTTGTTGGCCGGGCGGGCCGGCGCGGCAACCTCGGCCATCGGCAGGGCCGGCATCGCGCTGCCCGAGGCCGTGGCCTCGAAATGCCGCGGCCGCAACCCGAGGCGCTCGATCACCGCGGCGGCGAAGCCCTGGGTGCCCACGCGGCGCTTGCTGATGCCGGGGCGGAAGATATCGCCGGTGTGCACGCCGTCCTCCAGGGTCCGCAGCCAGGCGTCGTGGATCAGCGTCGCCGGCTCGTGACGGCCGAGGTGCCGCAGCATCATCACTGCGGCCAGCAGCAGGCCAGAGGGGTTGGCGACATCGCGGCCGGCGATGTCCGGCGCCGAGCCGTGCACCGCCTCGAACATGGCGCAGTCGCGCCCGATGTTGGCCGAGCCGGCGAGGCCGATGGAGCCCGAGACCTCGGCGGCCACGTCGGAAAGGATGTCGCCGTACAAGTTGGGGGTCACCACCACATCGAAGTCGCCCGGGCGCGAGGCCATGCGCGCGGTGCCGATGTCGATGATCATGTGCTCGGCGACGATCTCCGGATAGTCGCGCGCAGTCTCCTCGAACACCTGCTGGAAGAGCCCGTCGGTGAGCTTCATGATGTTCGACTTGGTCATGCAGGTGACCTTGCGCCGGCCGTGCGCGCGCGCGTACTCGAAGGCGTAGCGGCAGATCCGCTCGCAGCCGGGGCGGGTCACCAGCTTCAGGCACTGGACCACCTCGTCGGTCTGGCGGTGCTCGATGCCGGCGTAGGTGTCCTCCTCGTTCTCCCGGATCACGACCACGTTCATCTCCGGGTGCATGGCAGTGACGAAGGGATGGTAAGAGATGCTGGGCCGGACGTTGGCATAGAGGCCGAGCAGCTTGCGGAAGCTGACGTTGACGCTCTTGTAGCCGCCGCCCGAGGGCGTGGTAACCGGGCCCTTCAGAATGACGCCGTGTTCCGTCACCGCCTCCAGCGCTTCGGGCCCGAACCCGGAGGCCGCGCCGGACTTGTAGGCCTTGAGCCCGACGGTGACTTCGTGGAAGCTGAGGGCCGGGTCTGCCTCGGCCAGCACGTCGAGCACCGCGGCAGTGATCTCGGGACCGATGCCGTCGCCGGGCGCAACCGCGACGGTGCGGGCAGGCAGGTGGCGCGGCAGTTCGGCATGACGGAGCGGCGCGAGTACGGCAGACATAGAGTGAATCCTAATATATGAAGTTGGTTTCGTGAATAGTAGAACGCAAAATAAGACTCGAAGCAACCCCCCGGAGGCCGACGCAGCTGCGGCGGAAACCGTCCGCTGGACGTTCCTCAGCAACCACACCCACGTGCTGGTCTGCCTGGCCCGTAACCCGGACCAGGTGCTGCGCGAGGTCGCGCAGCAGGTCGGCATCACCGAGCGGGCCGTGCAGCGCATCGTGGCCGAGCTCGAGGCCGGGGGCGTGGTGCGGCGGGAGCGGCATGGCCGGCGCAACCACTACTACCTGAACTTCGATGCGCCGCTGCGCCACCCGCTGGAGCGGCATTGCACGGTGGGCGAGCTGTTGCGCTCGGTAACGGCCGCGCCCGAGGCATGAGCCGCTACCGGCCGCCGCAACCCCCAGCCTCGCCTTACATCACGCCCGAAGGGGCAGCGCGCCTGCGCGACGAGCTCGATCGCCTGTGGCGAGTGGAGCGCCCGGAAGTAGTGCGCGCGCTGGCGGCGGCGGCGGCGGAGGGCGACCGCTCCGAGAACGCCGAGTACACCTACCGTAAGAAGCAGCTGGGCGGCATCGACCGGCGCATCCGTTTCCTGCGCAAGCGGCTCGGCGTCCTGAAAGTCGTCGACCGCCGCCCCGCGGACACCGGGCAGGTGTTTTTCGGCGCCTGGGTCATGGTCGAGGACGAGACCGGCACGGTCGCGCGCTTCCGCATCGTCGGACCGGACGAGTTCGACCACGCCACGGAGTACATCAGCATGGACGCGCCGCTGGCGCGGGCGCTGATGAAACGTTCGCCCGGAGACGAGGTGACGCTCGAACTGGCGACCGGGCGGAAGACCTGGCTGCTGCTCGAGGTCAGTTACGAGGCGACTGGCTGACCTCTCGGGTCTCCGCACGCAAGCTCGGTAGCGGGTCGGGGCGTGCACGTCCCGGCCCCTCCGTGGGTTAAAATCGAACGCTTGTTCCGCGACTGCTCCGGAGACCCCGCGATGGATTTCTCTTTCACTGAAGAACAACTCATGATCCAGGAAGCCGCCCGCGACTTCGCCCAGCGCGAGATCGTGCCCATCGCGGCCGAGTTCGACGCCAGCGGGAAGTTCCCGGAAGAAACCCTGCGCAAGGCCGGCGAGCTGGGCTTCATGGGCGTCGAGGTGCCCGAGGAGTACGGCGGCTCGGGCCTGGACGCGGTCGGGTTTGCCCTCATGATGGAGGAGATCGCCGCGGCGGACGCCGCGCATTCCACCGTCATCTCGGTGCACAACTCCCTGTATTGCAACGGCATCCTGCAGTACGGCACCGAGGAACAGAAGCAGAAGTTCGTCGCGCCCGTGGCTTCGGGCGAGGTGTTCGCCGCCTACGGCCTGACCGAGCCGCAATCCGGCTCCGACGCGGCCAACATGCGCACCCGCGCAGTCCTCGACGGCGACCACTATGTCATCAACGGCAAGAAGTCATGGATTACCTCGGGCCCCGTGGCGAAGTACATCATGCTGTTTGCCATGACCGATCCCTCCGCAGGCCCCAAGGGCGTCTCGGCGTTCATGATCGACACGGAAAAGGACGGTTTCGCGCGCGGCAAGACCGAGCCCAAGCTGGGCATCCGCGCCTCCGCCACCTGCGAGATCGAACTCACGGACTACCGCTGCCCGGTGGAACACCGGATCGCCGATGAGGGTGACGGCTTCAAGATCGCCATGAGCATCCTCGACGCCGGCCGCATCGGCATCGCCGCCCAGGCCGTGGGCATCGCCCGGGCGGCCTACGAGGCGAGCCGCGACTACGCGCGCGAGCGCCATGCCTTCGGCAGCCCCATCGGCAGCTTCCAGATGATCCAGGCCAAGATCGCCGACATGAAGATGCGGCTCGAGGCCGCCCGCCTGCTGACACTGAAGGCGGCGTGGAACAAGAAGGTCGCGGCCGCGGCCGGGGTTCGCAACACCACCGAGTCTTCCTGCGCCAAGCTCTTCGCCTCCGAGGCCGCCATGTTCATCACCCACCAGGCGGTGCAGATCCACGGCGGCATGGGCTACAGCAAGGAAATGCCGATCGAGCGCTACTTCCGCGACGCCAAGATCACGGAGATCTACGAGGGCACCAGCGAGATCCAGCGCATGGTGATCGCGCGCCAGGAGACGGGGCTCCGCTAAGGCGGCCCCGAGGCCCGAGGAAACGCCCGCAGGCGGGCGGAGAGGCCGACAACCTCGGAGAAATACGCGTTATGTTCAGGCAAGGCTTCGTTCTTTCTCTGGGTCTGCTGCTGGCAGGCTGCAGTCTCGCGGGGCGGCAGCCGGCGGAACCGGCTTACCCGGAGACCCGCAGGGTCGACCAGGTTGACGAGTACTTCGGCACGCGGGTTGCCGACCCCTATCGCTGGATGGAAGAACTCGGCAGCCCCGAGTTGGACGCCTGGATCGATGCGGAGAACGAAGTCTCTGCAGCCTTCCTGCACGAACTCCCCGCCTACGAGCGGACCCGTGCGCGCCTCGACGAGTTGTGGCGCACCGAGCGCCTGACCGTCCCGCGCGTTCATGGCGGCCAGTACTTTTTCGAGTACAACGACGGCTCGGCTACGCTCAGCCGGCTGATGACGGCCGCGGGACCCGAGGCGGAGTGGCGGGTCGTGCTGGACCCCGCCACGCTATCCGGCGACGGCACCACCCTGCTGGCGCGCTGGAGCGTCAACCGCCAGGCGACCCACATGGCCTGGGCGGCGACGGTGGGCGGCTCCGACTGGACCAGCTGGCGCATCCGCGACCTGGCGACCGGCGAGGACCTCCCCGAGCTGCTTGAAGGCACCAAGTTCACCGGCGCGGCCTGGCGCCACGACGGCAGTGGGTTCTACTACGCCCGCTACCCGCAGAACGAGGCCGGGGCGTGGGACGACCAGCAGCAGGCCGAGATCTGGTTTCACGCCATCGGTACCCCGCAGTCGGAGGATACGCACGTGTTCTCCGTGACGGATCACCCGACGCGTTCGCCCGCCGCGCGCATGTCCTCGGACGGCCGGCACCTGGTGCTGAGCATCTACGAGGACAGCCGGACCAACGGGATCTACCTGCTGCCGCTCGAAGAGGAGAACGCAGAGGTAATCCGGCTGGTCGACAGCTGGGACGGTCGGGCTTCCTATCTCGGCACCACGGGCGACACGGTCTACCTG
>JASFEC010000205.1:0-4409 GCA_050125045.1 Gammaproteobacteria bacterium
ATCAATGGCTGCAAAAGAAGTCAAGTTCAGCGATGAAGCCCGCGGCCGCATGGTTCGCGGTGTCAACATCCTCGCCAACGCCGTCAAGGTGACCCTCGGCCCGAAGGGCCGCAACGCCGTGCTCGAGAAGAGCTTCGGCTCGCCGACCGTGACCAAGGACGGCGTGTCCGTCGCCAAGGAAATCGAGCTGCAGGACAAGTTCGAGAACATGGGCGCCCAGATGGTCAAGGAAGTCGCCTCGCAGACCTCCGACGAGGCCGGCGACGGCACCACCACGGCCACCGTGCTGGCCCAGGCCATCCTGCGCGAGGGCATGAAGTCCGTGGCCGCCGGCATGAACCCGATGGACCTGAAGCGCGGCATCGACAAGGCCACGACCGCCGTCATCGGTGAGCTGAAGGAGCTGTCCAAGCCCTGCGAGGATCGCAAGGCCATCGCCCAGGTCGGCACCATCTCGGCCAACGGCGACAGCGACATTGGCGACCGCATTGCCGAGGCGATGGACAAGGTCGGCAAGGAAGGCGTGATCACCGTCGAGGACGGCTCGGGCCTCGAGAGCGAGCTCGACGTGGTCGAGGGCATGCAGTTCGACCGCGGCTACCTGTCGCCCTACTTCATCAACGAGCAGCAGACCCAGTCGGTCGTGCTGGATAACCCGTACATCCTGCTGCACGACAAGAAGATCTCCAACATTCGCGAGATGCTGCCGCTGCTGGAAGCCGTCGCCAAGTCGAGCCGGCCGCTGCTGATCGTCTCCGAGGACGTCGAGGGCGAGGCCCTGGCGACCCTGGTGGTCAACACGATCCGCGGCATCGTCAAGGTGGCCGCCGTGAAGGCCCCCGGCTTCGGCGACCGCCGCAAGGCCATGCTGCAGGACATCGCGATCCTGACCGGCGGCACGGTGATCTCCGAGGAAGTCGGCCTGCAGCTCGAGAAGGCCACCCTGGCCGATCTCGGCGAGGCCAAGAAGGTCCAGGTGACCAAGGAGAACACCACGATCATCGATGGCCAGGGCAAGGCCGACGACATCAAGGGCCGGATCGAGCAGATCCGCAAGCAGATCGAGGAGGCCACCTCCGACTACGACAAGGAGAAGCTGCAGGAGCGGGTTGCCAAGCTCGCCGGCGGCGTCGCCGTGATCAAGGTCGGTGCGGCTACCGAGGTCGAGATGAAAGAGAAGAAGGCCCGCGTCGAGGACGCCCTGCACGCCACGCGTGCCGCGGTCGAGGAAGGCGTGGTGCCGGGCGGCGGCGTGGCCCTGGTGCGCGCCATGACCGCGCTCGCGAAGCTGAAGGGCGACAACCACGACCAGGACATGGGCGTGAAGATCCTGCTGCGGGCCGCCGAAGAGCCGCTGCGCCAGATCGTCGCCAACGCCGGCGAGGATGGCTCGGTCGTGCTCAACAAGGTTCGTGAGGGCAAGGGCAACTACGGCTACAACGCCGCGTCCGGCGATTACGGCGACCTGATCGACATGGGGATCCTGGATCCGACCAAGGTCACCCGGCTCGCGCTGCAGAACGCCGCTTCCGTGGCCGGCCTGCTGCTCACCACCGAGGTGATGGTTGCGGAGCTGCCGAAGGAAGAGGAGAAGGCGCCCGCCATGCCCGACATGGAAGGCATGATGTAATTCCCCGCCTTAACGCGGAGAAGCAGAGACGGAAGGGGCCGGGCGGCCGTGGTCGCCCGGCCTTTTCTTTGCCCGGCCCGTCCCCGCTCTGCCGCTGATATCCTTGGTGGCGATGACCCCGTCGCCCCCGAACGACCCGGTAGCGGCCGGCCTTGCGGCCCTGCCTGAACCGCTGCGCCGCGACCTGCCGCAGCGCTGGCAACGCCTCGTCGAGGCGGCACCAGAAGCCGCCCGTGTTTTCGCTGCCGACGCCGCCCTGGCCGCCTCGGCACCGGCCGTCTGGGCCGCCAGCGAGTTCGTCAGCGAGCAGGCGCTGAAGGACGGCGGCGCTCTGCAGGCCCTGGCCGCCACCGTCGGCCGGCCGTGGACGCCCGGCGGGTTGCTGGCGACCGCGCCCATGCTCCTGGCCGACGCCGCGGAAGAGGCCGCGGCCATGGCCCGGCTGCGGGCGTTCCGCCGGCGGGAGATGCTGCGCATCGCCTGGCGGGACCTGGCCGGTTGGGCCGTACTGGAGGAGACGCTGGGTCACTTGAGCGAGTTGGCCGAAGTCTGTATCCGGGCGGCGGCCGACTGGACGCATGCCGGCCTGGCCGCCCGCCACGGCGAGCCCTGCAGCGCCGATGGATCACCGCAACGACTGCTGGTGATCGCCATGGGAAAGCTGGGCGGCGGTGAACTGAACTTCTCGTCGGACATCGACTTGGTCTTGCTGTTTCCGGAGGCCGGCGAAACGGACGGCCCACGCGCGCTGAGCAACGAGCAGTTCTTCACGCGGGCGGGCCGGCAACTGATCCGCCTGCTGGACGAACCGACCGCGGACGGCTTCGTGTTCCGGGTCGACATGCGGCTGCGGCCCTTCGGCGACAGCGGCCCGCTGGTCATGAGCCTGCCAGCCTTCGGCAACTATCTGCAGCAGCACGGTCGCGCCTGGGAGCGTTATGCCTACGTGAAGGCGCGGGCCGTGTCCGGGCATCTTACCGGCATGGGTCTCTATCGCGACATCCTGCGGCCGTTCGTCTTCCGTCGTTACCTGGACTTCGGCCTGTTCGAGTCGCTGCGCGAGATGAAGCAGAAGATCGCCGCCGAGGTGGAGCGGCGGGAGTTGCGGGCCAACATCAAGCTCGGCCGCGGCGGAATCCGCGAGATCGAGTTCATCGTGCAGTGCCTGCAGCTGCTGCGCGGCGGCGCCGACCCGCGACTGCGCCAGCAGGGGCTGCCGGCGGCGCTCGCACGGCTGGAGGAGACCGGTCAGCTGCCGGCCGAGGCCGTGACCGAGCTGCGCGAGGCCTGGCGCTTTCTGCGGCTGACGGAGAACCGGCTGCAGGCCTGGCAGGACCGGCAGACCCACGAGTTGCCCGGCGACGAGGCGGGACGGCTGCGCCTGGCCAGGACCATGGGCTTCGCCGGCTGGGACGAGTTCCGCGCAGCGCTCGACGCGCACCTGGAAAATGTCGACCGCTGGTTTCGCCACCAGACCGCCGGCGCCGCGTCGGGCCAGCGTGAGGACGAGGTCCGCACAGCCTGGGGCCCGGGTGCCGACGAGGCGGCGGCGCGGCAGGCCCTGGCCCGGGCCGGGTTCGAGGCGCCCGATCGAGCGGTGGCCGCGATGCGCAGCCTGGCGGAGGCGGGCTGGTATCGGCGCCTCGACGAGACGGCCCGCCAGCGGCTCGGCCTTCTGGTGCCCGCGCTGGCGCGCGGGGCGGCACGGCTGGCGGCGCCGGAGGAGGCGCTGGAACGGCTCCTGCGGGTGGTCACGGCGATCGGCGGACGGAGCGCCTACTTCGCCCTGTTGAACGAGAACCCCGCCGCCCTGGAGCGTTTCGTCACCCTGTGCGGCGGCAGCGAGTTCCTGGCCAGCCAGGTGGCCGTGCACCCGTTGTTGCTCGACGACCTGATCGATCCGCGCGTCATGGCATCGCCCCCGGGCCGCGAGCAGCTGGCAGTCGAACTCGAAGAGCGCCTCGCCGGGGTCGAGCCGGACGATCTCGAGGCCATGATGGATGCGCTGCGCAATTTCCAGCGGGCCGCGGTGTTCCGGGTTGCCGTGGCCGATCTGACCGGCCGGCTGCCGGTGATGAAGGTCAGCGACCAGCTGACCTGGATTGCCGAAGTGCTGCTCGAGGCTTGTATTCGCATTGCCCGGGACGATGCCCAGCGGCGGCATGGGCAGCCGCTGTGCGGCGACAACGAGCAGATGCTGAGTCCCTGCCACATGGCGGTGATCGGCTACGGCAAGCTCGGTGGCATCGAGCTCGGCTACGGCTCAGATCTGGACCTGGTCTTCGTGCATGACGCGGCCGGCGAGGTGCAGCGCACCGAGGGTCCGGAGGTCATCGAGGCCGGCATGCTGTTTGCGCGCATGACCCGGCGCATCGTGCACTTGCTCGCGACGCCGACGGGGTCCGGCGTGTTGTACGAGGTCGATACCCGCCTGCGGCCGAGCGGCAAGGGCGGGCTCCTGGTCACCAGCCTCAATGCCTTCGAGGCGTACCAGCGGGACCAGGCCTGGACGTGGGAGCACCAGGCGCTGTTACGGGCCCGGGCGGTGGCCGGTGATCCTGGGGTGCGCGCCGCCTTCGAGGCACTGCGCGTGCGGCTGCTGGTGGAGGCCGTGCGGCGCGACGGCCTCCGCGCGGAAGTCGCGGCGATGCGCGAGCGCATGCGAACCGAGCTGTCCAAGGGCAATGCCGAGCTGTTCGACCTCAAGCAGGATGCGGGTGGCATGGCCGACATCGAGTTCCTCGTGCAGTACCTGGTGTTGCAACACGCCGCGGAACGC
>JASFEC010000206.1:0-4406 GCA_050125045.1 Gammaproteobacteria bacterium
CCCGTTGCAGTTCGGCGAGCTGCGCCTGCCGCCGGGCGCGGGGCCGCATCCCGTTGCCGTGCTGCTGCACGGCGGCTGCTGGCGCGCCGAGTACGACCTGGCCCATGTATCTCACATGGGCGCGGCGCTGGCCGCGGCCGGCGTGGCCGTGTGGACGCCGGAGTACCGTCGCGTCGGCGACGACGGAAGCGGCGAGGGCGGTGGCTGGCCGGCCACTTTCGAAGATGCAGCGGCCGGGCTGGTGGCAGTGGAGAGTATCGCCCGCGAGCACGACCTCGACCTCGACCGCGTGGTGCTGGTCGGCCACTCCGCCGGCGGGCACCTCGCCCTCTGGCTGGCGGGCCGCCATAACCTGCCGCCCGGGCATCCCCTGCACGCGCCGCCGGTGGCCGCGCGGGGCGTGGTCTCGCTGGCCGGGATCACCGACCTGGCCCGCTATGCGGAGGGAACCCGCGGCTGCAACGCGGCCGTGCCGTTGCTGCTGGGCGGCGCGCCCGCAGAAGAGCCGGCGCGGTACGCCGCTGCCAGCCCGCTGGAACTGCTGCCCCTCGGCGTGTCCCAGCGTCTGCTGCACGGCGACCTCGATCCCATCGTCTCGCTGGGGCAAGCGGAGAATTACGCCCGTCGGGCCGGTGAGCTGGGGGATGACGTCCAGCTTGCGATCGTCGAGGGGGCCGGGCATTTCGACCTGGTCGCGCCCTGGGCGCCGGCGTGGGCGCAGGTCGAGGCCTCGGTCCTGGAACTGCTCGGCGCCGACTAGCCCCGGGCCTGGAGCTTCAGCTCGGCCAGCACCGGCGCGGTCGGGGGCCGCACGCCGCGCCACAGGGCGAAGGACTCTGCCGCCTGCTCGACCAGCATCCCGATCCCGTCCGCGCTGCCGGCAGCGCCCTGGGTCGCGGCCCAGCGCATGAACGACGTCGGTCCGGAGCCGTAGGCCATGTCGTAGCAGAAGCAGCCGGGGTCGACGGTGTCGTCCGGCAGCGCGGGCACTTCGTCATGGAGGCTGGCAGAGGTGGCGTTGACCACCAGGGAGAAGGGGCCATGTGCCTCGTCCAGCCCGATGCCGCTCACGTTACCGTCCGCGGCGAAATCCGCGGCCAGTGCGTGCGCCTTGTCCGCATGCCGGTTGGCGATCACCAGCTCGCGCGGCCGGGCATCAAGCAGCGGGCCCAGCGCGCCGCGGGCGGCGCCGCCGGCGCCGACCAGCAGGATGCGCATATCGTCGAGGGGAAGGCCGAGATTGTGCTCCAGGTCGCGGAGCAAGCCGGCGCCGTCGGTATTGTCGCCGAGCAGGCCTTCCGGCCTCACGGCCAGCGTGTTGACCGCCCCTGCACGCTGCGCCCGCGGCGTCAGGTGATCGGCCGCGGCATAGGCCGCGAGCTTGTGGGGGACGGTGATGTTCAGGCCCTTGCCCCCGCCCTGCAGGAACTCCGCCAGCGCTTCGTCGAAGCCGCCCGGCGGCACGTCGCGGCCCTCGTAGGACAAGCGCTCGCCGGTCAGCTCGGCAAAGCGGGTATGGAGCCAGGGGGAACGGCTGTGCGCGACCGGGTGGCCGAACACGGCATAGCGGTCGAGGATGTTCAAAACCCCCGTGGCCTCAGCTTTCCCGAAGCCAGCGCGCAACCATCGGGGCGAAATAGGTGAGGATGCCGTCCGCGCCGGCGCGCTTCATGCTCAGCAGCGCCTCCAGCACGACGGCCTTCTCGTCCAGCCAGCCGTTGGCCGCGGCGGCGCGCAGCATCGCGTACTCGCCGCTCACCTGGTAGACGAAGGTCGGCACGCCGAGCTCGCTCTTCACCCGCCGCACGATGTCGAGATACGGCATGCCCGGCTTCACCATGAAGGCGTCGGCGCCCTCGGCGATGTCCAGCGCCACCTCGCGCACCGCCTCGTCGCTGTTGCCGGGGTCCATCTGGTAGCCGTGCTTGTTGCCCTTGCCCAGGTTGCCGGCGGAGCCCACCGCATCGCGGAAGGGGCCGTAGAAGCTGGAGGCATACTTCGCCGAGTAGGCGAGGATGCCGGTATTGACGTGACCGGCGTCTTCAAGTGTCGCGCGGATGCGGCCGACGCGCCCGTCCATCATGTCGGAGGGGGCGACCCAGTCGGCGCCCGCCTCGGCGTGCGACAGCGCCTGGCGCACCAGCGCCTCCACGGTGACGTCGTTCAGGACGTAGCCGGTGTCGTCGATGATGCCGTCCTGGCCGTGAGTGGTGAACGGGTCCAGGGCCACGTCCGTGATGACGCCGAGCTCCGGTAGCGCCGCCTTGAGCGCGCGCACCGCACGCTGCGCCAGGCCCTCCGGGTTCCAGGCCTCGGCCCCGTCGAGGCTTTTAACCTCCAGCGGGGTCACCGGGAACAAGGCCACCGCCGGCAGGCCCAACGCGGTCCAGCCCTCGGCCTCCCGGACGAGCTCGTCGATCGACATGCGCTCCACGCCCGGCATGGACGGGACGGCCTCCCGCTTGCCCTCGCCCTCCAGCACGAACACGGGACAAATCAGGTCGTCGACGGACAGCGAGTGCTCCCGCACGAGGCGGCGGCTGAAACCGTGCCGGCGCAGGCGGCGCATGCGGGTCATCGGGTAGTTCGCGTGGGTCGGAGCTTTCATGGGCGTCATCCGGAAGCTTGGAGCAAGCCGTGATTGTCCCGCGATTGACGCGGCGTTGTCACTCGAGACAAATCCCGATGGGACCCGGGACGTGCCCGGGCTTGCCTTCGGCAGCGGTATTGTGAGTGGATAAAGGGGTCGACAAGACCTGCGAGTGAAAGACGGGCATCACACAAGCCCGCTTGCCGCAGTACCGCCAAGAGATAGAGAGAGGAACACCCCCATGAAGAAATCCATCAAGCCCGTATCCCTGGCCGCCGGCATTGCGCTGGCCGGTTCCCTGGCCGGCGTCCAGGCCGCCCAGGCCGACGCGAACCCGTTCGGGATGACCGCCCTGTCGAGCGGCTACATGACCCATGCCGCCATCGACGACCACGGCAAGAAGGAAGAAGAGAAGAAGCCCGAGGGCAAGTGCGGCGAAGGGAAGTGCGGCGGCAAGGCCGACGACAAGCAGGCCGAGGGCAAGTGCGGCGAGGGTAAGTGCGGCGGCAAGGCCGAGGAGAAGAAGCCCGAGGGCAAGTGCGGAGCTGTCTGAGCCCCGCGCCTTGAGGCATGATCAGGGGCCTGCGGCGGGAGCCGCGGGCCCTTTTCACTGGTGCCGGCCCTTCATGCCGGGCGGGTTGGAGTGGCGGCATGACAGACGCGCGTTCGCGGTGTGACTGGTCCCTGGGCGTGAGCGAGGCCTACCTGGCCTACCATGACGAGGAATGGGGCGTGCCCGTGACCGACGACCGGCGGCAGTTCGAGTTCCTGGTGCTCGAGAGCGCCCAGGCCGGCTTGTCGTGGTCCACTGTGCTGCACAAGCGGGGCGGTTACCGGCGTGCCTTCGCCGGGTTCGATCCGGAGCGGGTGGCGCGCTTCAACCGGCGCAGCGTGGACCGCCTGCTCGCCGACGCGCGCATCATCCGCAACCGGCAGAAGATCGAGGCAGCGATCGGTAACGCCCGGGCCTTCCTCGCGCTGCAGGAACGGCACGGCAGCTTCAGCAAATGGCTGTGGGGGTTCGTGGACGGCCGCCCGGTGGTGAATCGCTGGCGCAGAATGGGCGAGGTGCCCGCCACCACACCGCTGTCCGACAGGGTCAGCAAGGAGCTCAAGGCCCGCGGCTTCCGCTTCGTGGGCAGCACCATCCTCTATGCGCACCTGCAGGCGACGGGCCTGGTCAACGATCACCTCGTGCGCTGCTACCGCCATGCCGAGTGCGTCGCGATCGGCAAGCGGCTCGGTTAAGCTTGCGGCGGGACCTGGAGAGGAGCTTGCCCGCACCATGAACCCTGCAATCACGGCTCTGTATGCCGGCCTGCTAGGCCTGCTTTACCTGGCGCTCTGCTGGCAGGTCGTTGACCATCGCCGCAAGGGCAGGGTCGGCCTTGGCACCGGCGGGAATCCGGACCTGGAGCGCGCGATCAGGGTGCACGGCAACTTTGCCGAGTACGTGCCGCTGTTCCTGGTGCTGCTGCTCCTGGCCGAGCTGGGCGGCGCTGCAGCCTGGATGTTGCACGCGCTGGGCGCGGTGTTCCTGGTCAGCCGGATCGGCCATGCCTATGGGCTCAGCAGGAGCAGCGGCACCACTCGCGGCCGGTTCTTCGGCACGCTGTTCACCTGGATCGCCCTGCTCGCCGCCGCTGTGCTGAACCTCTGGCTGGCACTGACCTGAGAGGCGCCGCGGCTCTCAGGCGACGCCCGGATCGGGCACGAAGACCGCGCTGTCGTCGGCGAAGGACTTGAACTCCAGCGCGTTCCCCGAGGGGTCGAGCACGAACATCGTCGCCTGCTCGCCGGGCCGTCCCTTGAAGCG
>JASFEC010000207.1:0-4404 GCA_050125045.1 Gammaproteobacteria bacterium
CGGAGCTGGTGCGGGCCGGGCGGATGCCGCCGGCGCCGGACCTGCTGCGCACGCTGGGCGCCCTGCCGACGTTCTGCACCATGCTGTCCTCGGTCGAGGTCTGCCGGCTGCCGGGCCGTTACGGCGACTACAAGTGGCCGCGCCTGGCAGAGCTCCACCAGCATCTCTTCGGCGCGGATTTCGCCGGCGCGCATGACGCGGCGGCGGACGTGATGGCCTGCCTGCGCTGCTACTTCGCCCTGCGCGCCGACGACTAGGGCGCGCCGAACTTCCAGCTCGCCCGCAGCGCCACGGCGCTGCCGCTCATGCTCAGCGCGAAGCCGATTCCTTCCCGCTCCCAGCCGAGCGCCGGGACGATGGTGAGCCCGACGCCGAGCGCGCGATTGAGTGGCAGGCGGTTCTCATAGGGCTCCTTGTAGCCGTGCACGAGGCCGGCGCTCACCGCCCAGAACAACTCCCCACCCCAGGCCTGCTTCCACGACCACTCGAGCCCGTAGTAGACGGTCTGCGAAAACTGGCCGTAGGAGTTGTCGAACACCGCGGCGCCGAAGTGGCTGCGGTCGGCGCGCCAGAACAGGTAGCGCGGCGTGATGTACTCGACGGCGACGATGTGGTTCCAGTCCACGTAGTCGTCGCGGTCGTTCCAGTGCAACACCCGCGGCGTGTAGCCGACCCGGATCCGGTCGTCCTCGCCGAACCACGCGGGACGGGCCTGGAGGGTGCCCGCAGCGAGCAGCAGGGCGGTGGCGGCGGCCAGGCGGAGGAGACGGCAGGGCATCGGGCGGTTTCCGGAGAGGATGTCCAAGATATCGCTGGCGCGGGCGGCTTGGATGTGGCCACAGGTGGGGCGCGGCGGAAAGATGCCCGTCACACCCGGCAGCTAGACTCGGCGACCCATGGATGAAACCGAGCTGCTCGATCCCTGGCCGGGGCGCATCACGCCGGATTTCCTGGTCTCCGGTCCGGGCGAACCTCCCGTCACCTTCTACGAGCGGTACTGCGGGCGGGCGACGGTGCTCGTGTTCGCGCCGGATGCGGCGGCGCTGGCGGCCTTGCGGGCGCTTGCAGATTCGCATCAGGTCGTTGGCATCCTGCCGCGCGAGGCGGTCGGCGATCCCGGTTTTCCCGCGGTCGCCGACGACGGCCGCCTGGCGGAGGCCTGCCTGGGGCGGCGCGCGGGCGAAGCGCCGGTGGCGCTGGTGCTGAGGCCGACGCTGACGCTGGAGGCCCGGCTGGAAGCGCCGACCATCCAGATGATCCGCGCGGTGCTCGAGCGCATCCCGGCCCCGACCGAGCAGCGGCTCGAGGGTTGCGCGCCGGTGCTGGTGGTCCCGGACGTGCTGCCGGCGCCACTTTGCGCGCGGCTGATCGCGGTCCACGATGCCGACAACTTCGAGAGCGGGGTCTGGCGTCCGGCCGGCGACAAGGTGGCCCTGGTGCCCGACCCCGCGGTGAAGCAGCGCCGTGACCATCGGCTGGTCGATCGCGAACTGGTCGAGGCGGTGACCGCCGCGCTGGAGGCCCGGCTGATGCCTGCCATCGCGCGCGCCTTCCATTACCCGGTGACGAAGCTGGAGAGCTACAAGGTGGTGGCCTATGACGCGGCGACCGGCGGCTACTTTCGCCCGCACCGCGACAACACCACGCCGGACGCGCGGCACAGGCGCTTCGCGCTGACCCTCAACCTGAACACGGACTACGCGGGCGGCGAGCTGGTGTTCCCGGAGTTCGGCGCCGGCCTGTACCGGCCGCCGGCCGGCGGCGCGCTGGTGTTCTCCGGCACGCTGCTGCACGCCGCGCGCGAGGTCACGGCCGGGCGGCGCTACGTGCTCCTGACTTTTCTCTGGGGCGACGAAGTGGAAGCCTGATTCCCGGCCCGATTTGGCAATTATTCGGGCTGTCGCGTGCGTCGTCGCCACCGGACCATGGCGGGAGGCTTGGAGCGCACGGTGCCGAATGTGTACACTCTTAAGTGTACACATTCGAGGCGCCCCCAATGACCATGGTGAATGTCCGGGAAACCCGCCAGAACCTGTCGCGTCTGCTCGACGCCGTGGCGGCGGGCGAGGAAGTGGTGATCATGCGCCATGGCCGAGCCGTCGCCAGGCTCGTCCCCGCGGAGGCCGGAGCGATCGCGTTCAGGTCCCGGGAGTCGCTGCGCGCGTCACTGCCGCCGATGACACGCTCGGCGGCCGAGGAGATCCGGGCCGGCCGGGACGAGGAGCGCTTCTGAGTGCTTTACCTCGACACCAGCGCGCTGCTGCCTTTCTATCGCGCGGAGGCGAGCACCGCCGCGGTGGAGAGGTTGTTGCTGGCGCAGCGGGAGCCGGTGCTGCTCAGCAGGTTGAGTGAACTGGAGGTGGCGTCCGCGCTGGCGCGCTGGGTGCGCCTGCGGGAACTGCACGAGGCGCAGGCCGGGCTGGTCGAGAACGCGTTCCGGGACGACGTGCGGGCCGGCCGTTTTCGCGTGGTCGAGATTGACCCCCGCGATTACACGCGGGCCCGGGAATGGCTGCTGGCGCGGAGAGCGCCGCTGCGAGTGCTGGACGCCCTGCACCTCGCCTGCGCGGCACGCCACGATGCATCCCTGGTGACCGCCGATCTCGCCATGGGCCGCGCCGCGAAACGGTTGGGCGTGGCGGTGCGGCGCTTCGCGGCCTGAGTCCGCCCCCGGAGGGGTGGGCATCCTTGCCCGAAAATAGTCCCTTGACTGTGTCCCCGGTCCTGTAGACCTAGAGGCCGACCACCCCGTCGTCGTCGCGGGTGATCACGATGGTCGACGAGCGCGGGCGCTTGCCCTTTGCGTCGGCCACCGGAGCGGGGTCGCCCGGGTGGCGATAAACGTTTCCGCTGTCCGGCCAGTTGCTGGTGAAGCCCACGGTCGGATCATAGGCCCGTGTTTCGGGATCAGTATTCGAGCGGTCGCCCGGATGCTGGAAGTTCACGAACAGGTTCTTGCCGTCGGGCGTCGACACCACGCCGGTGGTTTCCTGGTTGAACGGGCCCGAGAGGAAGCGCCTGATCTCGCCGGTGATGGGGTTCGCCGCCAGCATGCCGTTCTCGCCGAAGGGACCGTCGCCCTGCTGCGAGCCGCTCATGTCGGTCTGCACCCAGAGGATGCCGTTGTAGTCGAACCACACGCCGTCGGGGCTGGCAAGGATGTTGTCCTCGTTCAGCGGCGGGCCGCCTTCCTCCGGCAGGACCTGGCTGTCGCCCTGCGGGCCGGCCAGCAGGAAGATGTCCCACTCGAACTCGGTCGCGAAGGCCCGGTTGCCCTTCTCGCGCCAGCGCATGATGTGGCCCGTGGCGTTGAAGGGACGCGGGTTCGGGGCGTCGATCTGGGCGGCGGTGCGGCGGGTGTTGTTGGTCAGCGTCATGTAGACCTCGCGCGTCTGCGGATGCGCGGTGCCCCACTCCGGCCGGTCCATCTTGGTCGCGCCGACCACGTCGGCTGCCAGGCGCGTGTTCACCAGGACGTCCGCCTGGTCCTTGAACTCGACCCCCGCGGTGGCGGCAGCGGTCTGGAAGCCGACGTCGTTGATGTCCAGCGGCAGCCACTCGCCCGTGCCGTCGTCGTTGAAGCGCGCCACGTAGAGCGTGCCTTCGTCCAGGATATCGCCGCTCATGCCTTTGAAGTAGCGGGCCTTGGTGACGAACTTGTAGATGTACTCGAAGCGGGCGTCGTCACCCATGTAGAAGGCGAGCGGCTGGCCCTGCTGCGGCGGTGCGAAGATGCAGCCCTCGTGGGCGAAGCGGCCCATGGCCGTGCGCTTCTTCGGGGTGCTGTTCGGGTCGAAGGGGTCGATCTCCACGATCCAGCCCTTGGTGTTGGGCTCGTTGTGGTAGTCCTTGGTCGGGTCGGGGTCGAGGATGGAGGCGTCGAAGCGGACGTACCTGTCCTCGCCGCTCTCCGCCAGCTCCCAGCCGTAGCGGCTCCGCGACGGCACGCCGTAGCGGCTCTGCTGGCGCGGGATCTCGATGTTGATGTCGTTCTGGGCCAGCAGGAAGTTGAACTCGCCCAGCAGGCTGCGACCGGCGGCGGTCAGGGTGTTGCCGGACTGGGTGTAGACGTTGATGGTGTCCTTCTGGTCGAACAGCTCGTCGATGACCCCGATGATCTCGTTCCTGCCGGCGTCGTAGCGCGCGGTGTAGTCGCCCTGCCGGGTCGTCGTGCCGCTGTAGCCGAGCGCATCGAACAGGGCGTTGGCGCGGGTGAGCTGCACGTCGTTCTTGAAGTAGCCGGCCCAGTTCTCTTCGCAGGTCAGGTAGGTGCCCCAGGGCGTGTAGCCGTTGGCGCAGTTGTTGATCGTGCCGCGCGTCCTGGTGCCGTTGAGGCTGAACTTGGTCTTCACCAGGTCGCTGCCGCGCACCGGGCCGGAAAGCTCCATCTCGGTGTTGGCGGTG
>JASFEC010000208.1:0-4376 GCA_050125045.1 Gammaproteobacteria bacterium
TGGCTCGGATGCCTGCGAGTCAGGCATGCGCTGCCCCGCCACTGCACCCGGGCCGCCCCGGCGTCCCGCCCGGGGCCCTCACCGGACCGCCGATGGGGAAACTGGGTATTGCCCCGGCCGGCGCGTCGATGTATATCTCGCGCCTCAAGAGTCCCGCGAGGCGGTCTGAACACTTCCTGACCGGAAATCATGAAGACGGAGACGGACGACAACGACGACATTGAGGACTCCTTCGATGAGGAGGAGGGCGAGATGGAAGAAGAGGGGTTCGAGGAGCTCCTTGACGGCCTCCCGCCCGGCGCCTCCGGCCGCAAGCCGAGCGACAGCGCGCGCCGGCGGGTCGAGGAGTACATGGAAATGAAACGGGCCGCCAAGGAACTGGCGGACCTGGACAGCTTCGACTTCGAGTAACGGCCGGCGGCAGCGCGCCGCCGATCCTGCTCAGCAGACCGGGCCGCGAGGCCCGGTTTGCGTTTCAGGACCCGCCCGGCTATTTCAGTCCTGGCCCGGGACCGCGATGCGACCTTGCGTTGTTCCCTCTTGGCTCAGATGGCTGCGAGTGAACAACGCAAGTTCACATCGCTGCGTCGAAGGCGCTTTTGCTCGCCGGCCGACGTGCCGGCGTGGCCATTACTGCAGGGATGCGCCTCCCGGGGAGGGCGGCAGCGGACGCGCACGCCTCATGCGCAGGCATCTGAGCCAAGCGGGAGGTGTGCGCGGTCGCTGTCGCGGCGAGGGACGGGACCGGCAGCAAGCCCGACGGGTGTCGCTGGCAGGGTCAGTGAAAGTCCCGCGACCGGACGTCGAGCCGCCCGAGCAGCGCGCTGCGATCCCGCATGCGCTCGGCCACCAGGTGCACTACCTGCCCTTCCCGCTGCACTCGCCCCGTCACTTCCAGCAACCGCGCGCCGAGCAGCGGCTTGCGCCAGGCCTCGGAGACCCGTTGCCACACCACGATGTTGGCCTGGCCGGTCTCATCCTCCAGGGTCACGAACATCACGCCCTTGGCGCTGCCGGGCCGCTGGCGGTTGATGACGATGCCGGCACAGGCGGCGTAGGCCCCGTTGGGTGCCGCCTCGAGTTCGCCGGCGCTGACCAGGCCGTCCTCGGCCAGCCGTTCCCTGAGCAGCGCCAGCGGATGACGTCCCAGCGTCAGGCCGACGCTGCGATAGTCTGCGGCGATGTCCCGGCCTTCGGTCGGCGCCCGCAGGAGCGGCAGCCCCTCCCGCACCGGGACGTCCTCCAGCAGCGGCAGCGGCGCCTCGACGCCCGCTACTGCCCAGGCGGCGCGATAACGATGTCCCGAGAGGCCCCGCAGTGCCCCGGCGCGCGCCAGGGCGCCGAGATCGCCGCGGTCCAGGCCCGCACGGCGGGCCAGGTCGTCCACGCTCTTGAAAGATCGCTCGCGCCTTGCCGCCATCAACCGCTCCGCCCCGCTCGCCGACAGCTCAGCCACCAGCCGCAGTCCCAGGCGCACCGCCGGCGCGTCCTCGCGACCGCCCTCGCCCGGCTCCAGGGTGCAGTCCCGGTCGCTGGCGGCCACGTCCACCGGCCGCACCTCGACGCCGTGGCGGCGGGCGTCCTGCACCAGCTGTGAAGGCGCATAGAACCCCATGGGCTGGCTGTTGATGAGCGCACACAGGAAGGCCGCCGGCTCATGACGCTTGAGCCAGGCGGAGACGTAGACCAGCAGCGCAAAGCTGGCGGAGTGGGACTCGGGGAAGCCGTACTCGCCGAAACCGGTGATCTGGCGGAAGATGCGCTGGGCGAAATCTTCCGCGTAGCCGCGCGCCTGCATGCCCTCGATCAGCCGCTGCTCGAAGGGGCCGAGCCCGCCCTTGCGCCGCCAGGCCGCCATGGCGCGCCGGAGCTGGTCGGCCTCGCCGGCGCTGAAACCCGCCGCCACGATGGCCAGCTGCATCACCTGCTCCTGGAAGATCGGCACGCCCAGCGTCCGCTCCAGGACTTGCCGGACCTCTTCGCTCGGGTAGCTGACCGGCTCCTCGCCGTTCCGCCGCCTGAGGTAGGGATGCACCATGTCGCCCTGGATCGGCCCGGGGCGGATGATAGCCACCTCGATCACCAGGTCGTAGAAGCAGCGCGGCCGCAGCCGCGGCAGCATCGCCATCTGGGCGCGCGACTCGATCTGGAACACGCCCATGGTGTCCGCATCCGAGATCATGTCGTAGACGGCCGGGTCCTCCGCCGGCACGGTGGCCAGAGTCCAGCGCCGTCCCCGGAAACCCTGGATGAGCCCGAAGCTGCGCCGGATGGCGCTGAGCATGCCCAGCCCCAGCACGTCCACCTTGATCATGCCGACGGCATCGAGGTCGTCCTTGTCCCACTGGATCACCGTGCGCTCGGGCATGGCGGCGTTCTCCACCGGCACCAGCTCTTCCAGGCAGCCGTCGGCAATGACGAAGCCGCCGACATGCTGGGACAGGTGGCGCGGGAACCCGACCAGCTGCCGCGCCAGCGCCAGCACGCGGGCGATCGTGGGGTTGCCAGGATCGAAGCCGGCGTCTTGCACGCGCTCTGCCGCGATGTCCCGGCCATCCCACCAGTGCATGGACTTTGCCAGCGCGTCACACTGCAGCGGCGCCAGGCCCAGCGCCTTGCCGGCATCGCGCAGCGCGCTGCGCGGCCGGTAGCGGATCACCGTAGCGGCCAGCGCCGCCCGGTGACGACCGTACTTGGCATAGATGTACTGGATGACCTCCTCGCGCCGCTCGTGCTCGAAGTCCACGTCGATGTCCGGCGGCTCGTTGCGCTCCTTCGAGATGAAGCGCTCGAACAGCACCGACATGCGGGCCGGGTCGACCTCGGTGATGCCAAGGCAGAAGCACACCGCCGAGTTGGCGGCCGAGCCGCGGCCCTGGCAGAGGATGCCCAGGCTGCGGGCATGCCGGACGATGTCGTGCACGGTGAGAAAGTAGGCCTCGTAGCCGAGCTCCTCGATCAGCGCCAGTTCGCGCTCGACGGTCTGGCGCACGGTCTCCGCGGCGCCCTGCGGCCAGCGCCGCGCCATGCCTTCCCGGGTCAGATGACGCAGCCAGGACGACGGGGTCTCTCCTGCAGGTACGAGCTCGGCCGGGTACTGCCAGTCCAGCGCATCCAGGGTGAAGCGGCAACGCTCCGCGATGGCCACGCTCTCGGCGAGCAGTGGCGGCGGATAAAGCCGCGCCAGACGTTGCCGCGGCCGCAGGTGACGCTCGGCGTTGGGAAACAGCCTGCGCCCCAGCGCATGCAGCGGGGTGTTGAGCCGGATGGCGGTGACCAGGTCCTGCAGCGCGCGGCGCCCGGGATGATGCATGTGGACGTCGCCCGCCGCCACCCGCGGCAGGCCGAGACGCTCGCCCAGCGCCTCCAGCTGCGCCAGCCGTCCGGCGTCGTCGCCGGCGGCGAACAGCTCGACCGCCAGCCAGGCCCGCCCCGGAAAATGTTCGGCCACCCAGCGGCCTTCCTCCTCGCTGGGCATCTTGCCAGGCAGCCACAACGCCAGGCAGCCGGGCAGCCCCCCGGCCAGCCCAGCCACCAGGTCTTCGCGCTCGAGCCGGTACTCGCCCTTGCTCGCAGCACGGCGACCGCGCGTGATCAGGCGACACAGGCGGCCGTAGCCGCTGCGGTCGGCGGCCAGCAGCACCAGCCTGAGCCCGTCCGTGAGCCGAAACTCGCTGCCGATGACGAGCTTGAGCCCGCGTTCGCGCGCCGCCTCCCAGGCCCGCACCACACCGGCCACCGAGCATTCGTCGGTCAGGGCCAGGGCGTTGTAGCCGAGCTCGGCGGCCCGGGTCACCAGCTCGGCCGGATGAGAAGCGCCCCGCAGGAAGCTGAAGTTGGAGCGGCAGTGCAGCTCCGCATAGGCCGGTGGGCTCATCCGAACACCCCGTGCAGAAACCATTGCGAGGGGATGTCCGCGTCTTCCGGCCGCTCCCGGAACACCCATAGCCGGGCCCCGGCCGGCGTCCGCGCCACCCAGTAGTCGCGCGCGATCCCCTGCCCGTCCCACCAGCCGGTCTCGATGCGCTCCGGGCCGCGTTCCAGCGCCAGCTCGCCCTCGCACCACGGCCGACCGCCACGGTTGCGCAGGCGCCGCGGCGGGTCGAGCAGCCACGCCGGACGAGCGGCGACCGAGCAGCTGGGTCCGTTCCCACACGGCGTGACGCCCGGCCAGGCCGCTGCTCCGGGCTCGCGCACCACCCAGGCCCGCTCCGGCCGATGGTCGTCCTGCAGCGCCAGGCCCTGCACCACTCCACGCCCCAGCCGTGCCCGCAGGCGCTCGACCAGCTGCAGCCCGGCACTGCTCCCGGGCTCGTCACCGAACAGGCCAGCGTGCTCCGGGCTGAGCGCCTCGCTCGGGATAGCCGCCAGGGAGA
>JASFEC010000209.1:0-4321 GCA_050125045.1 Gammaproteobacteria bacterium
GCATGTGCTCGGAACGGAGCGGCACGATGCGGCGCGCATCGACCGGCAGCTGTTCGGGCGAGGCGGTCGCCAGGGTGATCCCGGCAGCTACGAGCTGATGGTGTCGCTGGAGGACGAGCTGGTGACTGATTATTTCGGCGGCCGCCTGCGATCGGTCCTGGCGCGTGCCGCGGAGCAGGGATCTGGGCGCCTGCCTGCGGGTTTGGGGTGGGGCGTGCTGAGCTGGGCCCAGAAGGCGGCGGAGCTGCACGATGGCGCCACCCGGCGCGACCTGCTCAAGCTGGACGACAACCTCGGCGACATGCTGGCGTTCTCGGGGCGCGCAGAGTGAGCCCCCGTGGCCTTGCCTCGAGTATTGGCACGTAAGGAAACCGATAACCGTGCCGAATCCCGCAATGAATTCATGACTGAACGAAGGAACAGGCGAAAAATGATGCGATTTGAAATCAGGAGTGTTGTCCTGGCAGCCGGGCTCTTGCTGGCGCAGGGCGCAACGGCCCAGTCGGGGCAGCCGCTCGAACTCGAGTGTCTGCTCGAGCCGCGGATGACCGTCAAGATCGGCACGCCCGTGCCGGGTGCGCTGGCCGAGGTGCTGGTCGAGCGCGGCTCCATCGTGCGGAAAGGCCAGGTGGTGGCGACCCTGGACACACGCGCCCAGCGTGCAGCCGTTGAGCTCTCCAAGGCGCGGGTCGAGTACACCCAGCGGCGCATGGAGCGCAACGAGGATCTCTATCGCGACGAGCTGCTATCGATCCAGCAGAAGGACGAGATGGAAACGGACGCCGAGCTCGCGCGGCTGGAGCTGCTCGAGCGGGAAACCCAGGTGGCGATCCGGCAGATCCGGAGCCCGATCGACGGCGTGGTGGTCGAGCGCCTCAAGGGGCCGGGCGAGTATGTCCAGGAAACGGAAATCCTGGAGCTCGCCCAGATCGACCCCCTCAACGTCGAGGTGGTGGTGCCGGTGACCTTTTTCGGGCAGATCCCCGAGGGCTCGAGCGCCACGATCATCCCCGAGGCGCCGCTCGACGGCGCCTACGAGGCCGAGGTCAAGATCGTGGACAAGGTGATCGACGCGGCCAGCGGCACGTTCGGCGTGCGCTTGCAGATCCCCAATCCCGACCTGACGATCCCGCCGGGGCTGAGGTGCACGGCGCGGTTCGAGCTCTAGGCCGCCGGCACGCCGGCCGACGGCCATGAGTGACGGCCACGCGGCTTCGCGCGCGCCGGCCAGCCGCTCGGTCGCGATGGTGGCCTTTGACGGGGCCCAGGCGCTGGATGTCGTCGGTCCGCTGGAGGTGTTCGCCTGTGCGACGCGCCTTCACGCTGAACAGGCGCCGGATGGAGAGCCCTTCTACACCACGATCGTGGTGGCCGAGAAGCCCGGTCCGATCCGCTGTTCCGGTGGTATCACGCCGGTTGCCGAGGGGTCCTGGCAGGCACTGGGGCCGGTGGATACCTGCCTCGTGGCCGGTGGGGCCGGCGTCCCCGCGGTGCTGCAAGATGACGCCTTCGTCGCCTGGCTGCGGACCACGCTGCCGCAGGCTCGCCGATACGGATCGGTCTGCACCGGCGCATTGCTGCTGGCGCGGGCCGGGCTGCTCGACGGGCGGCGCGTCACTACCCACTACATGCATCAGCAAGAGCTGGCGGAGATCGCCCCCATGGCCCGGGTCGAGCCGGACGCTGTGTTCACCCGGGATGGCGCCCTGTGGAGCTCCGCCGGCGTACTGGCCGGCATGGATATGGCGCTGGCGATGGTGGAGCGCGATTTGGGCCGCGGGCTGGCGCTGGAGGTGGGGCGCCGCCTCGGCATGTATCCTGGGCGCGCCCGGGGCCAGAAGGCGTCCCGGCCACGCGGGGAGGCCGAGACCGGCGTCGCGCAGGGGCGGTTCGAGGGCCTTGCGTCCTGGGTGCTGGAGCATCCCGAGGCGGCGCTGTCGATCAACGCCATGGCGGAGTATTGCGGGATGAGCGTCCGCCATTTCGCCCGCCTGTTCCGGGCGGAAATCGGCACGACTCCGGCGAAGTTCGTCGAGTCCGTCCGGTTCGATGCGGCCTGCGAGGCGCTCGCCGGGAGCGACGACACGCTGGCCGCCATCGCCTCGCGCCTTGGCTTCGGCAGCGCGGAGACCTTCCGCCGGCTCTTCGTGCGGCGCACGGGGATGAGTCCGGCCGCCTATCGCCGGCGCATGCGATGAGCGGCCGAGTGGTTTGTGACCGACGCGTCGCGGATGGCAGAATGGCGCGCGGAGTGCCCCGGTAGCTCAGGGGATAGAGCGACCGCCTCCTAAGCGGTAGGTCGCAGGTTCGATTCCTGCCCGGGGCGCCACCTCTCGCTCGGAAGCGTCGAGCAGATCACTTCTCGCTGTGATATTTTCAAGGTGTCACAAGGAGAAGGCTCATGTTGAAGAGCGCCCTTCTGGTGGCCCCGGCCGCCGCCCTGCTGCTTGGCACCACACCGGTCCCGGCAGCCGATTCGCCCCCGCAGGCCGCGACCTGTGTTGCGTGTCACGGCACGGAGGCACCCAGTCCGCTCGATGGTGTGCCCACGATTCACGGGCTCCCGCAGCTGGTGATCGAGAATGCCCTCTACGATTTCCGCGCCACCATCCGCCCCTGCCGCAAGCCCGGCTGCGGCGATCCCGACATCTGTCCCGAGCTTGACTTCTGCAACATCGTCGCGGACCTTTCCGACGAGGACATCGCGGTCCTGGCTGAGTGGTACGCCAGCCGCGATTATGCGCCCCTGGAGCAGGACTACGACGCGGCGCTAGCGGCAAGCGGGGCACAGCTGCACGCGCAGGCCTGCGAGAGCTGTCATGGCGGTGGTGGCAGCCGGCCCCAGGACCAGGCCAGCATTCTCCGTGGCCAGCCCAAGAGTTACCTGGTGAACGCCATAGCGGACTTCCGGGAGGAACGGCGGATCGCCGTCGCCGAGATGCACGTCATGCTGCAGGACCTGTCGCCGGAGGAGGTGGCCGCGCTGGTGGAGTTCTACGCCAGTCCGAGCAACTGAAGTGATTTCCGGCAGCATGGCACGCGGCACGAGAGCGAACGGTCTTCGCTGGCTGGGGGGGCTCGGCCTGCTGCTTTGCCTCGGCGCCGGCGCGGACGAGGCGGCACCGCCGGCCATGGTCGGCTTGTGCGCCGTCTGCCACGGCGAGTCCGGGCCGAGTCCCTTCATCGGCGTGCCGACCATCCACGGCCTGCCCGAGGGCGTGATCGCGGCCGCCCTCTACGACTTCCGCGACGGCTATCGCCCCTGCCGCGTTTCGGCCTGCTCGCGGGACGGGCGTTGCCCCGACATGAGCATGTGCGACATCGTCGGTTCCATGGGCGACCAGCAGATGGAGGAGCTGGCCGGGTGGTATGCGGACCAGCCTTTCGCCGCGCACCAGGACCCCTTCGACCCCGCGCTGGCGGCCATCGGCCGGGAACTGCATATGCGCGAGTGCGAGGTCTGCCACACGCAGCTGGGATCCGACCCGCTGGACGACGCCGGCATGCTGCGGGGGCAACGCAAGGTTTACCTGCGCACGGCGCTTGAAGACTTCCACCAGGGACTGCGCGTGATCGACATCCCCGCGATGGAGGAGCCCATCAGGAACTTCTCGCCCGCCCAGCTGGACGCCCTGGCGGAGTTCTACTCCGGGCCCGCGGTCGCGCCTCTGCCCGCCCAGTAGGCAACACGATGCAGCTCAGCTTCCACGGCGCAGTCGGCGGGGTGACCGGCAGCTGCTACCTGCTGGAGTGCGCCGGCAAGCGCGTGCTGCTCGAGTGCGGCCTGGTACAGGGCGAACGCGACGCCCGCCAGGCCAACCGCGCGCCGTTCCCCGTACCGCCTGCGTCCCTCGACGCCGTGATTCTCAGCCATGCGCACATCGATCACTCGGGGCGGCTGCCGATGCTGGTCCGGGAGGGTTTCGAAGGGCCGATACACACGCATCGGGCCACGGCCGACCTGTGCGACATCATGTTGCGGGATGCCGCCTACCTCCAGGAGAAAGACAGCGAGACCGAAAATCGCAAGCGCGCCCGCCGCGGCCTCGGCCCGCTGGAGCCCCTCTACACCATGCGCGATGCGGAGCATGCGATCCGCCAGTTCAGCCCGCTGGAATACGATGCGCGGGCCGAGGTCGTGCCGGGAATCGAGGTCAGGCTGCGGGATGCCGGCCACATCCTTGGCTCCGCCATTGTCGAGCTCTGGCTGAGCGAGCACGGCCGTACCCGGAAGCTCGTGTTCTCCGGCGACCTCGGCCTTCGCGGCACGCCCATCCTGCGCGATCCCGTCGTCGTCGAAGACGCCGATGCGGTTCTGCTC
>JASFEC010000210.1:0-4321 GCA_050125045.1 Gammaproteobacteria bacterium
GGCCAGGGAACGCGCGGCGGCGATCTCGGGCTCGGTGTTGCGGCAGGAGACCGCCGGCTACGTCCGCGGCTTCGAGGCCTACCGCGATCCCGAGCTGGCGCGCTCCAACCCGAATCCCGAGGCCTTCCGGGATGCGGACAGCCTGCGGGCCTGGTGGGCATGGCGCCGCGAGGGCGTCGCCGGGCGCCTGGAGGTCCGACCGTACCTGCGCGCCAGCCGGATGGAGTTCCTGCAGCATTTCCTGCCCGGCCAACCCCTGGAGAAGAACGGCCAGCTGAGCGGCGGCGTCCAGCTCACCGCGACCCGCGGCCCCGCCGCGAGCCGGTTGCATTACGGGCTCGACCTGGAGTTGGCGGAAGGCTCGCTCGAACAGTTCCAGGCCGGGCCCACGACCGGGTTGCCGCCGCCCGTCGCCGCCACGCGGCCCGTCGGATTGCACTACGACTATCGCGTCCGCGCCCACAGTATCGCGCCCTGGCTGCACTGGGAACGTGAGCTTGGTGCCGAGTGGTCCCTCGGCCTCGGCCTGCGCGCGGAGCGCCTGGGCTACGACTACGACAACCGGATGATCGACGGCAACACCCGCGACGACGGGAGCGAGTGCCCCGGCGGCTGCCTTTACACGCGGCCGGCGGACCGTGACGACAGTTTCCACAATCTTGCCCCGAAGCTGAGTCTCGGCTGGCGTCTCCGGCCGGGGCAGCTGGCGTGGGTCGCGGTGCGCCGGGGCTTCCGCGCGCCGCAGGCGACCGAACTCTACCGGTTGCAGAGCGGCCAGGCGGTCGCCGATCTCCGCAGCGAAACCCTCGACAGCGTCGAGCTGGGATGGCGCGGCTATCACGGCGATCTCGCCTGGGAGCTGACGGCCTATGCCATGGAGAAGGACAACTACATCTTCCGCGACGGCGACGGCTTCAACGTAGCCGACGGTCGCACCCGCCACGTCGGGGCCGAGATCTCGCTGCGCTGGTCGATTGGGTGGGGGCTCAGCCTGTCGACCGACCAGTCTTTCGCCCGCCACAGCTGGCGCTTCGACCGCGACGTGGGGCGCGGCGAGGTGATCGTCTCAGGCAACGAGACGGACGGCGCGCCGCGGCGCTTCGGCAGCACGCGACTGAACTGGGTCAGCCCCTGGACCTGGGAAGCGGAACTGGAATGGCTGAACATGGGCGCCTACTGGCTCAATGCCGCCAATACCGCTCGCTACCGGGGACACGACCTGCTGCACCTGCGGCTGGCTCGGCCTTTCGGCGACAACCTGGCCGTCAGCCTGCGCGTGCACAACCTGACGGACAAGGCCTATGCCGAGCGGGCCGACTTTGCCTTCGGCCAGTACCGTTACTTTCCTGGCCGGGAGCGCAGCCTGTTCGTGGAGTTCGCCTGGCGACGGAACTGAGCGCCCTAACCCTTCGGGCCGAGAAACAGCCAGAGCAGAAGGCCCAGCAGGGGCAGCAGCAGGATCACCACGATCCAAGCCACTTTGGTGCCGGTAGTCGCGTTGCTCTGCACCGTCTTGACGATGGCGTAGACGTCGAGAATGAGGATGATCAGGCCGAACAAGCCGGTGACTTCAATCATGGGTTCTCCTAACCGCCGGTGACGTACCGCTCGAGTTCTTCGATCACGACCTGCTGGTCGGCGATGACGCATTTCACGAGGTCGCCGATGGAAACGACGCCCACCACGCGGTCGTCCTCCATCACCGGCAGGTGCCGGAAATGCCCCTCCGTCATCATGCCGAGGCAATGCTGCGCCGTCATGGTCGGCGTCGCCGTGATGACTTCGCCCGACATGACCTCGGCGACCGTGGTCGTGTCGGAGCGCCGGCCCTTGAGGATGATCTTGCGGGCATAGTCGCGCTCGGAAAGCACCCCGACCAGTTGCTCGCCCTCCATGACCAGCAGGGCCCCGATGCCCAGCTCCGCCATGCGCTTGATGGCATCCAGCACGGAATCCCCGGGCCCGATGGACCAGACCTCCGTGCTCGGCTTGTTCTTCAGGATGGTACGCAGCGTGTTCATGCCCGGCTCTCCCGACGACTTCCCGGTGGAACTTACCGCATGCATCTGCCCGCAGCAAAGCGCTCTCGGGATGCCGGCGGCCGGCCCGGCCGCCACAACGGCTTCGAACCTCGCTACACTGGCGCCTCGCCGCCCGCGGGCAAAACCGATTCGCCGGAGATTGAAATGCCGAGCCAAGTCGCCTCACGCACGCTGATCCTCGCTTCCCTGCTCGCCCTTGCCGCCTGCGCCTCCCCGCAACGCGCCGAGGCCCCGGCCGAGCCCCGGGCCGAGCAGCGGCCCTTCGTCGTCGTCTCGCCAGAAGGCAACCGCGAGGACCCGTGGTACTGGCTGCGCGACGACGAGCGCGAGGATCCCGACGTCATCGCCTACCTCGAGGCCGAGAACGCGTGGTACCAAGCCTATGAGGCCCGCTACTCGGGCATGGTCGACACGGTCTTCGACGAGATCGTCGCCCGCATCAAGCAGGACGACTCCACCGTCCCGGTGTTCGACAACGGCTACTGGTATTACGCGCGTTTCGAGGAAGGCGGGCAGTACCCGATCCATGCACGCCGCAAGGGCAGCATGGATGCGCCGGAGGAAGTCCTGCTCGACGGCAACGCCATGGCGGAGGGCCACGCCTTCTTCGGCCTCGGCGGCTACGAGGTCTCCGACGACAACCGCCTGCTGGCCTGGACCGAGGACACGGTCGGACGCCGGCAGTACGTGCTCAAGGTCAAGGACCTGGCGACCGGCGAGCTGCTGGCCGACGACGTGGAGCGGGTCTCCAGCTTTACCTGGGCCGGCGACAGCCGGAACCTTTTCTACGTCGAGAACCACCCGGTGACCCTGCTCTCCTACCGCGTGCGGCGTCACGAGCTGGGTGCCGCCGGCGACGACTCCGTGGTGTACGAGGAGGCGGACACCAGCTTCTACACCTACGTCGGCCGCAGCCGCTCGCGGGACTACGTGGCCATCTACCTGAGCAGCACCGAGGCCACCGAGGTCCGCATCCTCGAGGCCGACGACCCGACCGGCGACTTCCGCGTGTTCCTGCCGCGCGAGCGCGAGCATCTCTACCTGCCCGACCATCTCGGCGACCGCTGGATCGTGCGCACCAACAAGGACGCGCCGAACTTTCGCATCATGAGCGTGCCGGTCGGCGCGGAGAGCGACTTCAGCCAGTGGACCGACGTGATCCCGCACAGCGAGGAGGTATTCATCCAGAGTTTCCTCGTGTTCGACACCTTCCTCGCGATCGGCGAGCGATCCGACGCCATGCTGCGCGTCCGCGTCCGCGGCTGGGACGGCGAGGAGAGCTACCTGCCGACGGACCAGGTCCCGTCCACGACCTGGCTGAGCGGCAATGGCAACCCGCGGCTGGACACCACCACGCTGCGCTATGCCTACACCTCGCTGACGACTCCCACCACGATCTACGACATCGACGTGGTCACCGGCGAGCGCGAGCTGCTCAAGCGCGACCCGGTGCTGGGCGATTTCGATCCGGCGAACTACGAGACCGAGCGCGTCTGGGCCCAGGCCCGTGATGGCGAGCGCATCCCGGTGTCGCTGGTCTACCGCAAGGGCTTCGAGCCCGACGGGACGGCGCCCATGTACCAGTACGCCTACGGGTCCTATGGCAGCAGCCGGGACCCGCGTTTCAGCGCGGTACGCCTGTCCCTGCTGGACCGCGGCTTCGTCTACGCCATCGCCCACATCCGCGGCGGGCAGGAGATGGGGCGGCGCTGGTACGACGACGGCCGGCTGCTCAACAAGATGAACACGTTCACCGACTTCATCGACGTGACGCGGTACCTCGTCGGCGCAGGCTACGCGGCGCCGGACAAGGTCTATGCCATGGGCGGGTCGGCGGGCGGCCTGCTGATGGGGGCGGTGGCGAACATGGCGCCGGACCTCTATGCCGGCATGGTCGCGCACGTCCCCTTCGTCGACGTGGTGACCACCATGCTCGACGAGTCGATCCCGCTGACCACCAACGAGTTCGACGAGTGGGGCAATCCGAAGCTGGCGCCGTGGTACCAGTACATGCTGTCTTACAGCCCCTACGACAACGTCAGGGCGCAGGACTATCCACCGCTGCTCGTCACGACCGGGCTGTACGACTCCCAGGTGCAGTACTGGGAGCCGGCCAAGTGGGTGGCGAAGCTGCGGGCGCGGCGGACCAACGACGCCCCGCTGATCTTCCGCACCACCATGGAAGCCGGTCATGGCGGCCGCAGCGGCCGTTTCGAGCGGCTGCGGGAAGTGGCGCAGGAGTACGCCTTCATCTTCGACCTCGAAGGCATTCGCGAGTG
>JASFEC010000211.1:0-4319 GCA_050125045.1 Gammaproteobacteria bacterium
GGCGGTCGGGTGCAGGCCGTCCGCCTGCATCAGGCCGGGCTCCAGCGCCACGCCGTCGAGAATGAAGGGCACCAGCCCGGTGCCGTACTCGTCCGCCAGGTCGTGATAGACCTGGTGAAAGGCCTCAGTGTAGGCCGGGCCGTAATTCGGCGGGATATGGATGCCGGCCAGCAGCACCTTGGCGCCCGCGGTGCGCGAAAGTTGAATCATTTCGGCCAGGTTCCGTCGAAACTCCGGGATGGGAAGGGCCCGCAGGCCGTCGTTGCCCCCGAGCGCGATGACGACCAGGGCGGGCTCATTGAGTTCCAGAGCACGCGGCAGACGGGCCAGCCCGCCGCTGGTGGTGTCGCCGCTGATGCTGGCGTTCACCACGGCGTGAGGGTAACCCCGGGTCTGCAGGCGGGTCTGCAGCAGGCTCGGCCATTTCTCGTGGCGGGCGAGACCGTAGCCAGCGCTGAGGCTGTCACCGACAATGAGCACTGTCGGCGCTGCGACGGCGGCCGGGGCGGCGAGGACGAAAAGCAACACAAGGATTCGGTACATGGAACAAGCGACCGGGCAGACGCCGGTTCTGCAGGCTGAGGGACTGACCCGGAAGGTTAGCAGTCCCGAGGGAGAGCTGACCATCCTCGACGAGGCGGAGCTCGCGATCATGCCGGGCGAGTCCGTCGCCATTCTCGGGCCCTCGGGCGCCGGCAAGTCCACGCTGCTGTCATTGCTGGCGGGTCTCGACCTGCCCAGCGCCGGGAAGGTCTGGGTCAACGGTCGCGAGCTGACGGCGCTGGACGAGGACGGGCGTGCCGCAGTGCGCGCCGAGCATGTGGGCTTCGTATTCCAGTCCTTTCACCTGGTTCCCGCGCTGACGGCGCTGGAGAACGTCATGCTGCCGCTGGAGCTGGCCGGCCGGGCCGATGCCAGGCGCCAGGCCAGGGCGGCGCTCGACGAGGTGGGGCTCGGTCATCGCGTTGGGCATTACCCGCGGCAGCTCTCCGGCGGCGAGCGCCAGCGCGTCGCCATCGCCCGGGCCTTCGTGGCGAGCCCGGCGCTGCTGTTCGCCGACGAGCCCACGGGCAACCTGGACACCCGCACCGGCGGCCGCATCGCCGACCTCCTGTTCCGGCTCAACGCCGAGCACGGCACGACGCTGGTGCTGGTCACGCATGACCGGTCGCTGGCGGAGCGCTGCGACCGGCAGTTCGAGATGGACGCCGGGAGACTGCTTTGAGGAGCATCAGCTTCGGCCTGGCCCAGGTCGTCCGCGAACTCAAGTCGGGCGAGGTCCGCGTGCTGGCAGCCGCCCTGGCGCTGGCGGTGGCCGCGATGACCGCGGTGGGTTTCTTCACGGACCGCGTCGGCCAGGGAGTGCAGGCGCGCAGCGCGGAAGTGCTGGCCGCGGACCTGGTGCTGCGCTCCAACCGCCCGATCCCGCCGGCGCACGAGGCGCTGGCGCGGGAGCTGGGCCTGGAGACCGCTGCGACATCGTCGTTCCCGAGCGTGGTGCTGGCCGGCCAGGGCAGCGCGCTGGCCGACATCGAAGCCGTGAGCGCCGCCTACCCGCTGCGCGGGCGCCTGGAGGTGAGCGCAGCGATGGATGCCGAATCCTTCGCGGTAGACGAGGTGCCTGCGCCTGGCGAGGCCTGGGCGGACCCCCGGCTGATGGCCCGGCTGGGCGCCGAGCCCGGGATCACGGTTCAGCTGGGCAACATCGAGCTTCGAGTGACGCGCCTGCTGGATTACCGGCCCGACCAGGGGTTCAGTTTCGCCGAGCTGGCGCCGACGCTGCTGATCAATATCGGGGACGTGGAGGCCTCCGGGCTGGTCGCTCCCGGGAGCCGCGTGTCTTACCGCTTGCTCCTCGCCGGCGACCCCGCCGCGCTGAAGGCCTTCCGTGACCAGGTCGAGCTTGGCGTGAGCGAGCGGCTGCGCGGCATCGAGGACGCCCAGCCGGAGATCGGGAGTGCTATCGAGCGGGCCGGCCGGTTCATCGGCCTGGCTTCCCTGGTCAGCGCCCTGATCGCGGCGGTGGCGGTGGCGATGGCCGCGCGGCGCTTTGCCGGCCGCCGGATGGATACGGTCGCGTTGATGAAGTGCGTCGGCGCGTCGCGGCGCTTCGTGCTGCAGGTAATGCTGGTCCAGCTGCTCGCGGTCGGCCTGGCCGCCTCGCTCCTCGGCATCGGCCTCGGCTGGCTGGCGCAGGAAGGGCTGGTCCGGCTGCTCGCGGGGCTCATTGCCGAGGACCTGCCGCCGCCCGGCATGGCCCCGGCGATCAGCGGCCTCGTCCTGGCCGGCGTGGTGCTGGCGGGTTTCGCTCTGGTGCCCATCATCGAGCTGTGCCGCACGCCCCCCGGGCGCGTGCTGCGGAGGGACCTGATGCCGCCCGCCCTGGGACCGATGGTGCTTTACGGCGCGGCGCTCGCCGGCGCGTTGGGATTGCTGGCCTGGCAGGTGCGTGATTTCCGCCTGGTCGGGTGGCTGGCGCTGGGCACGGCCGGCGTGGTCTTTGCGCTCGCGCTGGGCGGCTACCTGCTGGTGTGGATCGCCGGGCGGCTCCGCGGAGGCGGCGCGGCCTGGCGTTACGGCCTGGCGAACGTGGCGCGCCGCGGCCGCGAGAGCGTGGTGCAGGTGGGGGCTTTTGGTATCGGGTTGATGGTGCTGCTCCTGCTGACGCTGGTGCGTTCGGGCCTGCTCGAGCAGTGGCGCGCGACGTTGCCCGAGGACGCTCCCAACCGCTTCCTGATCAACATCCAGCCGCAGCAGGCGGACGGGGTGCGCGACTTTCTGGCCGAGCACTTCGACGGCGGCGAGCTGGTCCCCTTGATCCGCGCCCGCATGACCGCCATCGACGGCGTGCCGGTGGCCGAGCGCGTGTACCCCTCCCCCCGCGCCGAGGGGTTCATCAACCGCGAGGCGAACCTGAGCTGGGCGGAGGAGCCGGCCCCGGACAACCGGGTCGTGGCCGGCCGCTGGTGGCCCACCCGCGACGACGCTGAGGTTTCGGTGGAGGTGGATTTCGCGCGCGACCTGGACATCAGTCTGGGCGACCGGCTGGAATTCGACGTCGCGGGCGAGCGGCTGGAGGCCAAGGTGACCAGCCTGCGCGAAGTGCAGTGGGATTCCTTCAACCCTAACTTTTTCATGGTGTTCCCGCCGGGGCTGCTGGAAGGCCTGCCGCTGACTTACATCGCCAGTATCCATGTCGACCGCGCCCGCCGGGGCGACGTGCTGGAGCTCGTGCGCGAGTACCCGAGCGTGACAGTCATCGACCTCGAGGCGGCCATTGCCCAGGTGCGCGACGTCATGGACCAGGCCTCGCTGGCGGTGCAGTACGTGTTCCTGTTCGCGCTCGGGGCCGGCGTGCTGGTGATGCTGGCCGTGATCCAGGCCACGCGCGAGGAGCGGCTCTACGAGAGCGCCATGCTGCGCACCCTCGGGGCCCGCCGGCGCGTGGTGCTGGCCGGGGTGGCTGTCGAGTTCGCGGCGCTGGGCATGATTTCAGGCGTGCTGGCGGCCGCCGGCGCCTCGGCGGTCTCGTGGCTGCTGGCCGACCGCGTCTTCAATCTGCCGTTCTCGCCCGACCCCACGGTGTGGGTCATGGGACTGCTTGCCGGCGTTTTCGTGGTGGGCGGCACGGGGGTTCTCGCCACCCGCACAGTGGTCACGCATCCGCCCGCAAACGTGCTCCGGGGCTACTGATCAGAGCTGCCTGACGGCCTGCATCAGCGCCTCGATGGCGCTGCAGAGATGGGCGATGGTCTCTTGGCGGGCGCAGCCCGGCCGCCAGGCGGCGGCGATGGTACGCACCGGCTCGGGATCCTTCAGGCGCCGCAGCGTGAGCCCGGGCGTGGCGACCCCGTAGGGCTTTGCAGCCAGGTTCGGCAACAGGGTGATGCCGATCCCCGCGGCGACCATCTGGCGCAGGGTCTCCAGGCTGGTGGCGCGGAAATCCGGCGCCTCACGGACCCGGGCCAGGCTGCAGGCTTCCAGCGCCTGGTCGCGCAGGCAATGCCCGTCTTCCAGCAGCAGCAGCGTCTGCCCGTCCAGGTCCTCGAGCGCCAGCCGCCTGCGCTTTGCCAGCGGGTGATCGTTCGGCAGCGCCACCTGGAAGCGCTCGGTATACAGCGGCCGCGTGGCGACGCGCTCGCCCGGCAACGGCAGCGCCAGGATGGCGACGTCGAGCTCGCCGTCCTTGAGCAGTTCCAGCAAGCGGCTTGTCTGGTGCTCCACCAGCAGCAGCTTCAAGCGCGGGAAGCGCGCGCGCAGCGGCGCGGCGATATGCGGCAGGAGATACGGTCCCACCGTGGGGATGAGGCCCACGCGGA
>JASFEC010000212.1:0-4294 GCA_050125045.1 Gammaproteobacteria bacterium
AGCGGGCGGCGGCCACCGTCTCGGGGCCGTCGCCATCCGCGTCCCAGACCTCCCACAGCCACAGGTCGGAGAAGTCGATTCCCCCGGGGCGTCCGGCCACGCCAGAACCCTCCCAGCCGATCCGTATGAGTGTCTCGCCGGCAGCCCGCTGCTCATAGACTTCGGTGAGGCTGTTCAAGCCCACATTGCCGGTGTACATATCGTCGTAGTCATCGAACGGGTCGTCGTCCAGGCAGGCATTGAAGGCCATCGTGAAACTGTCGCCGGGTCCTACCGATCCATTGGGTGTGTCGTCGAGCCAGGAGAACGTCAGCAGACCCTGATCGGGAAAGCCTGGCACTGAAGGCATCGATGTTGGGGGCACCGAGAGCCCGAGGTCACTAAAGGCTGTACATTCGACGACCACCTGTCCGGCTTGCTCCAGCTCGTCGGTGAGGAAATCGAAGCCCTCGATGCCGAACTGGGCCAGCTCGAACACGTACTCGAGGGTGATGTCATAAGCAAACGAGCCCACGATCTGCCAGTCGGGGTCCTCTAGCCAGACGCCCAAGTCATCGAACTCTTGCCAGGTCAGTTCGACGGACTCCTCGTAGACCCCGTCGCCCGCAGCATCCCAGCGCATGCGGACGGTGTTGCCGCCGTTAATGACGGCCACCTCGATGCGCTCGTCGCCCCGGGCCACTTCAAGCGCGCCGGTATCGGGGTTGCTGTCCCCGGGGACAAACCAGTCGACTATTGCCTGGACCGAGAAATTGCCGAAGCTGAATGGGCCCTGGTGACTGACCGCGAGACTCGAACCTGCCTCGACGGTAAAGGCTCCATCGTCCGGCTGGTAGGTGCCAAACAGACCCGGGCCGTCAAACAGATGCCCAAACTGCAGCTCCTGGAAGCCGCCCTCCCAGAGGGGCACAGTGATCGTTACCGGGTCATCGCTGGTGCTGGTCAGCTGGTAGGTATAAACCGGCAGGATAATGAACTCGTCGTCATCTACGACGACGTCGCTGCCGCCGCCGCTGCTGCCGCAGCCGAATGTGAACGCGGCCACCAGCAGGAACGCCGGCCAGCGCATCAACTTCATGGAGATTTTCATGACAAGCCTCCCCGGCTCTATGGCCGAACGGAGGTCTCGCGCCTGGATCACGGGCTGTCTTAAAGTCCGGAGGCCCAAGCCACGAGGCCTTCCGAAACCCTGACCTAAGCATAGGACGGGCCGCGCGCTCTGCAAGGGTGGCCGGGACTGGGAAACTGCAGTAGCTTGGGCGCGCAGCCGAAGGCAAGAATGGCTCGTCGCTGGCAGCTCGTGACCCTGAGGGCCTCCCTGCCGGCACCTGCGCCCTGAGTTTCCGGGGCAGCCCGGGATTGGCCCGGGCCGCCCCGTCGCCGCCTCAGTCCTGGGGCTCGAAGAACACCAGGGTCATGCGGCCGTTGACGGTGCTGGTCAGCTCGGCCGCAGCCGCGGTGCCCGCGCCGTCACCGTCGGCGTCGTAGACCTCCCACTGCTCCAGGTCCCTGAACTCCATGCCGCCGGGACGGCCGGCCACCCCGAGCCCCTCCCAGCCGATCCGGGTCAGGGTCTCGCCGGCGGCGCGCTGCTCGTACACCTCGGTGAAGTCGTTCAGCCCCACTTCACCGTTGAGCATGGTGTCGATGTCGTCATCCGGGTCGTCCTCCAGGCAGTACACGAAGGTCCAGGTGAAACTGTCGCCGGGACCCACGGACCCGTTGGGCAGGTCGTCCAGCCAGGCGAAAGTGAACTGGCCCTGGTCCGGAACGCCGGCCGGCGACGACGGCACCGAGAGGCCGAGGTCGCTGAAGGCGTCGCACTGGACCACGACCTGGCCGCCAGTCTGCTCGAGCTCCTCGTCCGCGAAATCGAAGGAGGAGATGCCGATATCGGCCAGCTCGAAGACATAGTTCAGCGTGGCGTTGTAGGCGAAGGCGCCGATGAGTTGCCACTCCGGCGCTTCCTCCCAGGATCCATCTAGCAGTCCGTCGAACGCCTGCCAGCTCAGCGTGGTGGATTCCTCGTAGACGCCGTCACCCGCCTCGTCCCAGCGGATACGCACGATGTTGCCGCCGTCGATGACGGCCACCTCGATCCGCTCGGCACCGCGCCTGACCTCGAGGGCCCCGGTGTCCGGATTCCCCTCGCCGGGCACGAACCAGTCCTCAATGGCCTGGATTTCCAGGTCGCCGAAGAAGAGCTGCATGTCGCCCAGCTCATCGATCACCAGGCTGGAGCCGGCTTCCACCGTAAAGGCCTCGTCGTCGGGCTGGTAGGTGCCGAACAGCCCGGGACCCTCAAACAGGTGCCCGAGTTGCAGCTGCACTTCGAAACCGAAGGCGGCGGGCGCGCTGACGGTCACAGGATCGTCGGTGGTGCTGGTCAGCTGGTAGGCGTAAACCGGCAGGATGATGATGACGTCGTCGTCGATGTCGCCACCGCCGCCGCCACCGCTGCTGCCGCAGGCCACTGTGAACAACGCTGCCAGGGCGATGACCGGCCAGCGCATGAGTTGCGATGAGAGTTTCATGGCTTTCCTCCCTTTTGCTGTTTAAACAGCGGGAGGTCTCGCGCCTGGTCCAGCGGGCTGCCACGGAGTCCGGAGGCCCAAGCCACGAGGCCTTCCGAAACCTTGCCCTGAGTATAGTCCGCGCAGCGGGACTCGCAGGGGGCGGGTCAGCCCGTATTCTGCAGCCCGTGGGCGATTCCGTTGATGGACAGGAGCAGGGCCCGGAACAGCTCCTCGTCGCGGCGGTCGCCCTCGCGCCAGCGCCGCAGCAGGTCGACCTGCAGCAGGCTCATCGGATCCACGTAGGGGTTGCGCAGGCGGATGGTGCGGCTGAGCGTGGGATCGCCGGCGAGCAGCTGGTCGGCGCCCTTTAGACGCAGCACGAGCTCGACGGTCTGCCGGTACTCCGCCTCGATGAGTTCGGCGTAGGGTCGTGCCGGGGCCCCGGCCAGCTCGGCGTAGCGCCGCGCAATGCCGAGGTCGCACTTGGCCAGCACCATCTCGAGGTCCTCGAGCATGGCCCGCAGGAACATCCAGTTGTCGAACATCTCCTTCAAGGGGCCCTCGCCGTAGCGCTCGACGGCCGCCGCCAGGCCGGAGCCGACGCCGTACCAGCCGGGCAGGATGGCCCGGGTCTGGGTCCAGGCAAACACCCAGGGGATCGCCCGGAGATCGCGGATGCCCTGCATCTGCCGCCGCGAGGGCGGGCGCGAACCGATGTTCATTCGCTCGATGACGTCGATGGGCGTCGCCTGGCGAAAATAGGGGTAGAAACCCTCGTCCTCGTGCACCAGCGCCCGGTAGCAACGCCGGCTCTCGGTCGTCACCGTGTCCATGATCTCGCGCCAGAGCGAGGGCGGTGGATCCGCGCCGTCGCGCAGCGTGGCTTCGGCGACTGAGCTCGCGGCCTGCTCGAGGGTGCGGATGGCGATGCCCCGCAGGCCGTACTTGGCGTTGATGATCTCGCCCTGCTCGGTGACCCGCAGCCGGCCGCGGACCGCGCCGCGCGGCGCGGCGAGCGCTGCGGTATGGGTCCGGCCACCGCCGCGGCTGATGGTTCCGCCACGGCCGTGGAACAGGGTCAGGTCAAGCTGTCGGGACTCGGCGACCGCTACCAGCCGTTCCTCGGCCTGGTGCAGGGCCCAGCGGGCCGCGGCAATGCCGGAGTCCTTGTTGGAGTCGGAGTACCCGATCATCACCATCTGCCGGCGCCGCCGGGTCTCGAGATGCGCCCGGTAGACGCGGTCGTCCAGCAGTTCGGCCACGATCTCCGGCCCGCGCTGCAGGTCGTCGACCGTCTCCAGCAGGGGCGCAATGTCCAGCGGCACCACGCCGTTCCGGTCCACCAGCCCTGCCCAGCGCGCCAGCAGCAGCACGGACAACACGTCATCGGCACCCTGTGCCATGGAGATGATGTAGGGCCCGATGGCCCGCTCGCCGTAGAGGGCGAGGCATTCGCCCGCGGCCCGGAACACTTCCAGCGTCTTCTGCGCGGCGTCGTCCTCCACCAGCGGGCACTGCGCGCCCTCGTCGAGCAGTTGCTGCAGGCGGGCCGTGCGCTCGGCCCGCGGCCGCTGCATCCAGGACTCATCCTGCAGGCAGTGCGCGATGCACTGGCGATGCACCTCGGAGTCCTGGCGCAGGTCGAGGGTGGCGAGATGAAAGCGGAAGGTCTCGGCGCGTCGCTGCAGGCGCCGCACCGCGTATCGCCCCGCGTTTTCGCCCTTGTGCCCGGCCAGGCTGCGCGACATGAGTTCCAGGTCCTGCAGGAAAGCCTCGGC
>JASFEC010000213.1:0-4261 GCA_050125045.1 Gammaproteobacteria bacterium
GTGCGACCGGCCTGAAAGTCGTTCAGCCCGGCGTTGTACAGGAGGTAGCGGCTGAAGCCGTCCTGGTGGAGCTTCAGCGTCGTCCACACGGCCGCCCGATCGTCGACGATCAGGCTGCCGATCAGCAGATCGTCGCCGAACAGCGCGCTCAGCTCGGGTGAAAAAGGATCGGGCGGATCGCCCGCCACCACCCCGACGTGGCTCGCGACCAGCAACTGGCCCGGCAGGGTCGCGAGCCAGCCCGGCGGCAGTGCGTCCAGCGCCGTGTCGGTGAAGGGCGAGTCGACGCCGTCCGGGCGCAGGAAAGTGTAGGCGCAGAACTCGGTATGCCGCTCCCAGCGTACGGTGAAACCCGGAAAGTCGGCGTACCAGGCCATGGTGTCGGGCGCCGGCGGGTCCACGCCGTGGACTGCAGCCAGTGCCTCGAGGCAGGCGCGGTGCGCCGCGGCCTCGCCGGGATCGGCGAGGATCGCCAGGTGGCTGACCCGGACCGGTGCCTGCACCAGGGGAAACGGCCGCGCGTGGGGCTCCGTGTACAGCTCCGCGCGCAGGGGATGGGGGGTGGGCAGGCCGGACCCGGCAGCG
Organism: Gammaproteobacteria bacterium; assembly: GCA_050125045.1. Lineage (GTDB taxonomy): Bacteria > Pseudomonadota > Gammaproteobacteria > Steroidobacterales > XN24 > XN24. Next base: position 586 of record JASFEC010000213.1, read on the forward strand.
TTGCTCATCTCAGTCCTCGTCGGCTGCTCGCAGGGCGCGCTCGAGCAGACGGCCGTTGAGTGACTCGACCTCTTCCAGCAGCTCCGCTGCCGAGGGCCACCGGTCGTCCGGTGCCTTGGCCAGCATGCGGTCCAGCAGCGGCTGGCAATCTTCGAGCCCGGCCGGCAGCGCCGGCAGTGGGGCCTGCACGTGCTTGCGGATCACGGCGAGTGGCGAGCCGGCGACGTAGGGCTTTTCGCCGGTGAGCATCTCGTAAAAGACAATGCCGAGGCTGTAGATATCCGAGCGCTCGTCCACCGGCAGGCCCTCGCCCTGCTCGGGGCTCATGTAATACGGCGTGCCGCAAATCTCCCCGAGCCCGCTGAGCTCGATGGCGGCATCGCGCAGCTTGGCGACGCCGAAATCGATCAGCGCCAGGCTGCCGTCGTCGCGGAACATGATGTTGGCCGGCTTGAGGTCACGGTGCAGGACACCGACCTTGTGAATTGCCGCGAGCGCATGCGTTATCTGCAGCATGCTCTCCAGCGCCTGGCCGAGCGGCAGCCCCTGGCCGATCCGCTCGCCGAGCTGGCCGCCGGCGAAATACTCCATCGCGATGTAGGCCAGGTCGTCCGCAATGCCGAGGTCATAGATGTGGACCACGTTGGGATGATGGATCCCGGAGACGACTTCGTACTCCTGCAGGAAGCGCTGCAGCGGGCCGAAGCCGTCGACTTGGTCCGGCACCTGGCGGAAGACCTTCACCACCACCAGCCGCTCGGTGCTGTACTGCTCCATGAGGTACACCGAGGCGGTCGAGCCGGTCCCGAGCGACTTGAGGAAACGATGGCCTTTGAGCTGGAACTCGCCGCTGTCCTTGCGCTGGCCGTCGCCGCGCCGGCGCGCCTTGATGCCGCCCGAGCGGTTCAGTGCCTCGCCCGCAACACGGCGGATGTGCTCGTTCCCGGCGGGTCCTTTCGGGAGGTAATCGTCGGCGCCCGCGCGCAGCGCCGCATCAGAGCGCGCGCTGTCGCCCTGGGGTGCCAGGAAGATCACCGGCGGGCAATCGGGACCCGCCTTCAGCTGCTCGAGAACATCGAGGCCGTCCTGTTCACCCAGCTGGTAATCGAGGAACAGCAGGTCCCACTCGCTGCCGTCGAAATCGGTCGGCAGCAGGTTGTCCTCCAGCGGGTTGTGCCCCACGACCTCGGCATCTGGGAACGCCGCCGCAAGGTGATGGCCGAGCCAGGCCCGGTAGTCGCGATGGTCGTCGATGATCAGGATGCGCGGAGGCACGGCCCTTCAGATCACTTCAACGGCCACGGGCGCGCCTGCATGCCGGCCGTCGCGCTCGACCTTGACGTCGTCGGCGCGCGCGGACTCGATGCGGCGCAGGTACTCGGGCGTGATGTCCCCGGTAACATACTCGCCGGAGAAACATGAGGTGTCGAACTCGCGAATGTCGGCATTGTCGTGCTGCACGGCGCGCACCAGATCCTCGAGCGTCTGGTAGATGAGCCAGTCGGCACCGATCAGCTTCTCCACCTCGGCCTCGGTGCGGCCGTGGGCGATCAGCTCGGAGGCGGCGGGCATGTCGATGCCGTAGACGTTGGGGTAGCGCACCGGCGGCGAGGCGGAGGCGAAATACACCTTGCGCGCGCCGGCCTCCCGGGCCATCTCGATGATCTGCCGGGACGTGGTGCCACGCACGATGGAGTCATCCACGATCAGCACGTTCTTGTTGCGGAACTCGAGGTCGATGGCATTCAGCTTGCGGCGCACCGATTTCTCGCGCAGCGTCTGGCCGGGCATGATGAAGGTGCGCCCGATGTAGCGGTTCTTGATGAAGCCCTCGCGGTACTTCACTCCGAGCCGGTGCGCGAGCGGCAGCGCGCAGGTTCTGCTGGTGTCGGGCACCGGGATCACCACGTCGATGTCGTGGTCCGGCCGCAGCTTGAGGATGCGGTCGGCCAGTGCCTCGCCCATGCGCAGCCGGGACTTGTACACCGAAATGTTGTCGATGATCGAGTCCGGCCGGGCGAAGTAAACGTATTCGAAGATGCAGGGGCTGTGCCGCTCTGCCGGGACGCACTGGCGGGTGTGGAGCGCGCCGTCGATGTCGATGAACACGGCCTCACCGGGCATCACGTCCCGCAGCAGCTCGAAGCCCGCGATGTCGAGGGCCACGCTCTCGGAGGCCAGCATGTGCTCGCGCCGGCCGTCCACGTCGCGATAGCCGATCACCAGCGGGCGGATGCCGCAGGGGTCGCGGAGGCCGACGACCCCGGTATTCATGATCAGCGCCGCGATGACGTAGCCGCCGCGGCAGCGGCGGTAAATGCCCTCGGCCGCGCGGAAGACGTGGTCCGGCGCCGGGACCTCGCCGTCCACCTGCTCGAGCTCGTGGGCGAACACGTTCAGCAGCACCTCGGAATCCGAGGTGGTGTTGAGGTACCGATGGTCTTCACGGATAACCAGCTCGGCCAGCTCGTCGGCATTCGTGAGGTTGCCGTTGTGGGCCAGGCAGATCCCGTAGGGAGAGTTGGTGTAGAAAGGCTGCGCCTCGTCGCGGCTGGAGGTCCCGGCGGTCGGATACCGGCAGTGGCCGATACCCAGGGGACCGCTGAGCTTCAGCATGTGCCGCCGCTGGAAAACATCGCGCACCAGCCCGTTGTTCTTGCGGATGTGGATGCGGTCGTCCGCCGTCACGATGCCGGCCGCGTCCTGGCCGCGATGCTGCAGCACCGTGAGCGCGTCATAGAGCAACTGGTTTACCGCTCCGGTGCCGACGATTCCGACGATTCCGCACATCAGTCGATCACTCCGCCACGATCTCGCCGAGCTGGTCCAGCCCGGCATTGAGGTATTCTCTCAGTGTGTCGGTCAGCGCCGCCGTCCGCGGCACGATCAGCGACTCTTCCCACCACGGCTCCCGGTCCAGCTCCAGCGTCTGGAACAGGATCACCAGCAGCCCGACCACGATCACGCCCCGCCCTGCGCCGAAGACCATGCCGAGCACCCGGTCGGTGTGCGTGAGCCCGCTGCTGTGGATCAGCGTCACGATGAGCTTCGATATCAGCGCCCCTGCGAGCATCACCGCGACGAACATGATCAGCCGTCCCGCCCAGAGCTTCAGCGCCGGCGAAGTCACGCTTTCGAGCACCGGGTCGAGGATCCCGGAGAAGCGCCAGGCGATCCAGATCGCAAGCACCCAGGTGATCAGCGACATCGCCTCCTTGAAGAAGCCGCGGAAGAAGCCGATGCCGATCGACACCGCCAATGCGCCCAGCAGGATGTAGTCGACGATCACCATCCCCGTCCCCTCAGTCCTCCGCCCGCACGACGCGCGCCCCGCCATGGCCGGCCTCGCGCAACCGTACCAGCAGCCGGTCGGCCTCGGCCCGGTCCCCGACCGGTCCCACGCGGACCCGATGCATGGTACCGGCGTCTGTCGCGACGCGCGATACGAAGGCCTCGAAGCCTGCGCCGGTGAGCTTTCGACGGAGGGCTTCGGCATTGTCGGTCTGCGAGAAGCTGCCGACCTGCACCGCCCAGCTCTCCGCAGCAGGGGTCGTTGTCGCCGGCGCAGGCGTCGGCTGGCTCGGTTGCGGCGAGGGCCGCGGCGGCGGCTGGCTCGGTTGCTCCTCTTCCCGCGCCGGCACGGGCACCGGATCCTCCAGCGCCGGGCGCTGGATCA
>JASFEC010000214.1:0-4249 GCA_050125045.1 Gammaproteobacteria bacterium
AGCGGCAAGACCCGCGTGATCACCCACAAGATCGGCGCCCTGGTCACAGGCGGCATGCCGGCCTACTCGATCGCTGCGGTGACATTTACCAACAAGGCGGCGCGCGAGATGCGCCAGCGGGCGGCCGCGCTCCTCGACAAGGAGACGGCGCGACAGCTGCGGATCTCGACTTTCCACACGCTCGGCCTGAACATCCTGCGCCGGGAGTACGGCAACCTCGGCTACAAGCGCGGCTTCACCATCCTCGACGCCCATGACAGCCGGGCGCTGGTGAAGGAACTGCTGCGCAGCGACAACGCCGATACCGAGGCGGCGGTGGACATGGCCTGCAACGCGATCTCGAACTGGAAGAGCGAGCTCGTCGATCCACCGGCCGCGTCGGCCACGGCGGCCGACGACCTGGAGGCGGCGCGCGCGCGCCAGTACGCGGCCTACCAACGCGCGCTGCAGGCCTACAATGCGCTGGACTTCGACGACCTGATCGCGCGGCCGGTATTCCTGTTCCGCGAGCTGCCGCAGGTGCTCGAGGCCTGGCAGGATCGTATCGCTTACGTCCTGGGCGACGAGTACCAGGACACCAACAACGCCCAGTACCAGCTGATGCGCCAGCTGGTCGGGACGCGGGGCGCTTTCACCGTGGTCGGCGACGACGACCAGTCGATCTACGCCTGGCGCGGCGCCCGGCCGGACAACCTGAAGCGGCTGGCCGAGGACTTTCCCTCGCTCCGCGTCATCAAGCTGGAGCAGAACTACCGCTCCGCCGGCCGCATCCTCGACGCCGCCAACGGGCTGATCGGCAACAACCCGCACCTGTTCGACAAGCGGCTGTGGAGCGCGCACGGGCCGGGGGAGCGGATCCGCGTCATGGCGGCGCGCGACGGGTCCGACGAGGCCGACCGGGTGGCGATGGAGATCATGCGCCAGCGCATGGAGCGGGGCGGCGACTGGGCGGACTTCGCCGTGCTCTACCGCGGGAACCACCAGGCGCGCCCCTTCGAGCAGGCCTTGCGCACTCTGCAGGTGCCATATTCGGTGACCGGCGGGATGTCCTTCTTCGACCGCAGCGAGGTCAAGGACGTGCTGGCCTATCTCCGCCTGATCGCCAACCCGGACGACGACGCGGCCTTCCTGCGCATCGTCAACGTGCCCCGCCGGGAGATCGGCACCGTCACGCTGGAGAAGCTGGGCGCCTTCGCGGCCGAGCGTGGCCTGGGCCTGCTGGCCGCCAGCCTGGAAGCGGGCCTGCACGCCATGCTGCCGGCCCGGGCCGTCGAGCGGCTGCACGGCTTCGCGCGGCGGATCATCGAGCTCGGCGACCAGGCCGAGCGCGGCGAACCGGTGGACGAGCTTGCTCGTGACCTGCTGGACGAACTCGGCTACCGCGACTGGCTGTTCGAGAACGCGCGCGATCCGCGCCAGGCCGAGACCGCCGGGGAGAACCTGGACGAGCTGCTCGACTGGCTGGCGAAGGCATCGCGCGACGAGGAGGCGTCGACGCTGGCCGACGCCCTGCGCCGGCTGTCGCTGCTGGACCTGCTCGATCGGGAGTCGGGAGAGGGGCGGGACGACCGGGTGCGGCTGATGACGCTGCATGCCGCCAAGGGCCTGGAATTTCCCGTGGTGTTCCTGGTCGGCTGCGAGGAAGAGCTGTTGCCGCACCGGGCCAACCTCGAGGGCCCCGGCCTGGAGGAAGAGCGGCGGCTGGCTTATGTCGGCATCACCCGCGCTCAGCGGCGGTTGTTCCTGAGCTATGCGCGCCGGCGCAAGCGCTTCGGCGAGAGCCTGGAGTGCACGCCGAGCAGATTTCTCGAGGAGCTGCCGGCCGAGACCCTGGAGTGGGAAGGCCGCACGGAGGTCAGCGCGGAAGAACAGAAGGCCCGCGGGCAGAGCGCCATCGCGGGCCTGCGGGCGATGCTCGGAGACGACTGAACGTCAGTTGACGGCGTCGACCATGTATTGCACGGCGTCGCGCACCTGCTCGTCGGTCAGGTCGGAATAGCCGCCGCGCGGGGGCATGTAGCCGGCTTCGCCCTGGAAGCCCTCGATGGCGTGCGTCACCAGGGTGTCCATACCCTTCGCGACCCGCGGCGCCCAGGCCGCGGCGTCGCCGGTCTTCGGCGCGCCCGCGATGCCGGCGCCGTGGCAGGCGGTGCAGGCGACCTTGTAGATGTCCTCGCCGCTGAGGTCGGCGGCGGGTTCCGCGGCGGCAACCGGTGCGGCGACCGCGGTCGGCCGGGGGCCGCCCGGATCACGAATGTCACTGTTGTCGGCGCCGGCAACAGCGACCTGCCCGACCGGTTGGATCCGTTCCTCGATGCGCTGCTGGAAGGCGGGGTCTTCCTTCACATGGGCGCGCTGCGTCCGGTCGGCCATGGCGTTGGCCAGGATGTAGATACCGATGGATACCACCACCAGGAAGCCGAGCACCAGCATGAAGGTGTCGAAAAACTTGCGATCCTGTTCTGCGGTCAACGCCGTTTCCTCATCAAGTTCGGGCGGGGCGCCGGCGGGAGCCGGTCCCGGGAAACCGCGAATTATAGGGGTTCGCTGCAGTGCCGCCAAACCGTCCCGGGGTCGCGCGGCGCCTGGCGAAGCCCGCTCCGGCCGCTAGCGGGTGAGCTCGGTGCCGTTCCAGCAGCGGTCGGGGCGGGGTGGCTCCGGGTTACTGCAGTGCCACTCGGGGGCGATGCCTGAACTCGGCTCGACAAGTCGCTTGCTTCCGTCAGCCTGCCGGACCAGCTCGAAGGCGTCATAGAGATCGCCCGTAGCGGTCCTCGACTCGTAAAGCAGGCGGTCGGCCTCGACCCGGACGACTTGGTAAAGCTGCAGCTCTTCCCCGACCCGGTCCATGCCCGACCGCGCCTGCTCGGCAACGAGGTACATCTTCGGGCCGGCTACGGAGACGACGTAGATCGTGCCGACCTCCGCGTCCACGGCCGTCGTCCCGGCGGGGATGTTCGCACCCCGACCGTAGGTATGGTCGTGTCCCTGCAGGACGAGGTCGACACCGTGGCGCTGGTAGACCGGCAGCCAGTGAGTCCGGAGCAAGGGGTTGTCGCGCCCTCGTGACACGGAGTGGATCGGGTGGTGGTGACTGACGACTACCCAGCGGTGCCGTGAGCGACTCAGCACCTCGTCCAGCCACTCCGCCTGCACGGCCGCCAGCCGCTCGTCCTGTATGGCGTTCATGGAGTCCAGGGCGACGAAGAGCACGTCCTGGTGCTCCACGTAGTAAACGGTGCGACGCAGTTCCGGGGGGCCGTTGGCGGGTACCTTGAAATGAGCTTCCCACGCCGGCGACAGTTCGCGGTGTTCTGAACCATCGTCCCGCTCGACGGACAGGAACTCGTGATTACCGGCGACCGGGATACTGGGGACCATGCCGTGCAGAAAGCCTCCCGCATGGAACCACTCGCCCCACTCGTCGTCGTGGTTGCCGTCGCGCGAATTCACGAGGTCGCCGGCGTGGAGCAGCAGGGCGGGGCGATCCTGCTCCATGAAGGCCTCGCGGATGACGCGGGAAAAATGGGAGCGGATTGAATTCTGGGCGTCGCCGAAATAGAAGAAGGAGAACGGTCGGAAACCGTCTGAGGCAGTGCGGAACTGGAACCACTCGCTCCAGGTGTCCTGGCCGCGGACGCGGTAGGCATAGAGCGTGCCGGGCTCGAGTCCCTCGAAGGTCACGGCGTGATGGTGGGCGAGTCCGTTGTCGGTCCGCAGGGGGATAGTGCGCCCGGTGACAGTGCGCGCTGCCAGGTGGAGGCCGGGCGTGGCTACGGCCTTCGAGAGCTGGGCGAGCGACTTCGTGACGCCGGCATTCGTGCGCCAGGTCACCGTCTGGCTGGTCGACGGGTCGGCAGTGGCGACGAGACCGACGCGGTCGGGCGCGGTCGCCGGCGCATACTGATGCTGCCCGGGCACGACGAGAGTATTGCGGGCCTCGTGCGCCGGCACCGGTGAGCTTGCGAGCACGGCAAGCAGCCCGGCGAGAATCATGGCCCGTTTGCTGTCGATCATTCCGGTCCTCTCCGGGACGCGTGAAAGACAAGACGTTACCCGGGGCTTGTTTCATCCCGGTTTCAGGGCCGCCCGTGGGCGGGTGCCCCTGGCCCGATGTGATCCAGTCTTCACGAAACGGCCTTCCTCGCGTCACCCGACCTTCATGTTGACCGCGTCTACTTGTGCGGGGGGCTAAGGGGCGCCCTGCATGCGCATGTCCGGCGTTGGGGGGACGCGATTATGAAGTACA
>JASFEC010000215.1:0-4215 GCA_050125045.1 Gammaproteobacteria bacterium
GCTGCATGAGCGCTGCGCCGCCGCCGGGCTCACCCTGGACGCCACCGGAGTGGACGGCAAGCCCCTGCCGGTGCACGGGGACCCGGACCGGCTGGGCCAGCTCGTGACGAACCTGGCGGAGAACGCACTGCGCTACACGGACGCACCCGGGCGGATCGAGGTGGCTGCCCGGCGCGAGGACGGATATGCGGTGCTGGAGATCAGCGACTCCGCCCCGGGCGTGCCGGATGACGCGCTGCCCCGTCTGTTCGAACGCTTCTTCCGGGCCGAGGGATCCCGCAGCCGGGCTTCGGGCGGCACCGGCCTGGGGCTCGCGATCTGCCGCAACATCGTCGAGGCGCACGGCGGCACGATCGCGGCCTCAAACTCCCGTCTCGGCGGCGTTACGATCACCGTCCGACTCCCGCTCCTCCGGAGCAGCGCATGAGCTCCAGGCAGGAAATCCTCGTCGTCGAAGACGAGCCGAAGCTGGCATCGCTGCTGGCCGACTACCTGCACACGGCGGGCTTCGGCACACGGTTGCTCGCGGACGGCAACTCCGTGGTGCCGCTCGTCCGCGATCAGCCGCCGGCCCTGGTCCTGCTCGACCTGATGTTGCCCGGACGCGACGGCCTCGACATCTGCCGGGAACTCCGCGGTTTCAGCCAGGTGCCGATCATCATGGTCACCGCCCGCGTGGAAGAGATCGACCGCCTGCTGGGTTTGGAGCTGGGCGCCGACGACTATATCTGCAAGCCCTTCAGCCCGCGGGAGGTGGTGGCCCGCGTCAAGGCCGTGCTGCGCCGGCACGACGCGGCGGCCCGGTCCCCGGCGCCGGGCGTGGCGGGCCTGCGGCTGGACTCCGAAACCTGGCGGGCCGAACTCGACGGCACCAAGCTCCAGCTGACGCCGGTGGAGTTCCGCCTCCTCGAGACGCTGGCCGCCCACCCCGGGCGCGTGTTCTCGCGGCCGGCCCTGCTGGAGCGCATCTACGACGATCATCGCGTGGTCTCCGACCGCACCGTCGACAGCCACGTGAAGAACCTCCGTCGCAAGCTGGCCCAGGCCTCCCCGGAACGCGAGCTGCTGCACTCGATCTACGGCGTGGGCTACCGCCTGGAAGACTGAGGCGCCCGGATCTCCATCTTTTCTCCGCGGTTCGGCCACGCTCGCTGCACGCCCCGCGCGCATCCTCGGAACCATGCCAGACAACGGCAGCCCCTCGACCCAACGGGAGCAACACCATGAAGACGAGACTGATCACCATCACCGCGCTCGCACTGGCCGTCGCCGGCCTCTCCGCCGCGGCCTTCGCCCAGGAACCCGGCCAGGGCAAGCACGGCGCGCGCGGCGAAGGACCGCGCGGCATGATGCAGCGCATCGACACGGACGGCGACGGCAGGATCACCCTGGAAGAATTCAAGGCGCCACAGGAACGCCGCTTCGCCATGCTCGACGCCGATGGCGACGGGGTCATCACGCCCGAAGAGTTCAGCGCCCGCCCGATGGCGCGCTTCGCCGAGCGTGACGCCGACGGCAACGGCGTGCTCGAGGGCGAAGAGCTGGCGCGGCGGGGTGAAGGCCCGCGGCGCCACCGCCATCACGGCGAGCCGTAAGGGAGCCGGCTGCGCCGGCGCCGGACAGCAGCCGACCACCGCCCGGATGCCGCCTCGCGGCATCTGCGGCGCGCTCGAGGCGGACTTGCTGCGTTAGCGCCCGCTGCGCTCGAAATAGTCGCGGGTCTCGACCGCCACCACCCCCGAGAGCAGCAGCAGGCCGACCAGGTTCGGCAGCGCCATCAGTCCATTCATGACGTCCGACAGCAGCCAGACGAAGTCGAGCGTGTAGACGGAGCCCGCAAAAGCCGCGAGCACGAAGAGGATGCGGTACGGCAGGATCGCGCGCACGCCGAGAATGTACTCGATGCCGCGCGACCCGTAGTGGCTCCAGCCGACGATGGTGGAGAAGGCGAACAGCGCGAGGCAGATCGCGACTACCGCGGGGCCGACCGGGCCGGGCATCGCCGAGCCGAAGGCCAGCTGGGTCAGGGCTGCGCCGTTCTCGCCCGAGCTCCAGGCGCCGCTCGCGATAATGGCGATGCCGGTGAAGGTGCATACCACCAGCGTGTCGATGAAGGTCTGGGTCATGGACACGAGGGCCTGCCGCACCGGCTCGCGCGTCTGGGCCGAGGCGGCCGCGATGCCCGCCGAGCCCAGGCCCGACTCGTTGGAGAAGATGCCGCGAGCGACGCCGAAGCGCATGGCCTGCGCGATGGTGGCGCCGAGGAAGCCGCCCGCAGCCGAGCTGCCGGTGAAGGCGTCGGTGAACACCAGCGCGAAAGCGGCCGGGATCGCGGTGAAATTGAACAACAGCACGATCGTGCACGCGCCCATGTAGATCACGATCATGGCCGGCACGAACAGGCTGGTGAAGCCGCCGATGGAGCGGATGCCGCCGAGCGTTACGGCCCCGACACCCACAGCGATCACGGCCCCGCTCACCCAGTGCGGAACGCCAAAAGCTCCGCCGATCGCGTCGGCGACCGAGTTCGACTGCACCATGTTGCCGATGCCGAAGGCCGCGCACGCGGTGAACAGGGCGAACAGCCAGCCCAGCGTGCGGCCCAGCGGCCGCCAGCGGATCCCTTGCGAGAGGTAGTACATCGGCCCGCCGGCCTGCTCGCCGCGCTCGTTGGTCAGGCGGTACCTTACCGACAGCAGGGCCTCGGAATACTTGGTCGCCATGCCGACCAGGCCGGTCACCCACATCCAGAACAGGGCCCCGGGCCCACCCAGCGCGATCGCCGTTGCCACGCCGACGATGTTGCCGGTGCCCACCGTGGCCGCCATCGCCGTCATCAGGGCGGCGAAGTGGGAAATGTCACCTCTCGCCCCGCTCTCGGTGCGAACGATGAGCGCCTGGTGCAGCGCCGGGCCGAGCTGGCGGAACTGGAGGCCGCGCAAGACCACCGTGAGGTACAGGCCGGTGAGCAACAGCAGGGGGATCAGGCAATAGGGCCCCCAGATGAAACCCGAGACCTTGTCGAGCCAGGCGGTCAATGCTTCCACTTCGGCGTCACTCCACGATCATTGCTGTGCTTCGTTGTCGTCCGCAGCCAGGAAAGTCGCGATCTCCCCGAGCGGCTTGCGGCTGATGTCCGGCACGCGCGCGTCCGCCGCCGGGTAGCCCGTGACCAGCAGGAGGAACGGCCGCTCCGCAGGCGGGCGCCCCATGATCCGGTTCATGAACTTCATCGGGCTCGGCGTGTGGGTCAGGGTCGCCAGCCCCGCGTCGTGCAGGGCCGCGATCAGCAGGCCGGTGGCGATGCCGACCGATTCCTTCGGGTAATAGTGCTTCACTTTCGCCCCGGTCGCATCGTAGCCCCAGCGCTGCTCGAAGATGCCGATCAGCCAGGGCGCGGTCTCGAGGAAGGGCTTCTCCGGCCCCGTGCCCAAAGGGGCCAGCGCCTCCAGCCAGTCCTCGGGGGCGCGGTGCTGGTAGAACTCGCGCTCCTCCGCCTCCGCCGCGAGACGAATCTCGCGCTTGACCGCAGGGTCGGCCACGGCCACGAAATGCCAGGGCTGCAGGTTGGCCCCCGAAGGCGCGCTGCCGGCAGCCCGGAGGCAGGCCTCGATTACAGCGCGCGGCACCGGGCGGCCCGCGTAGTCGCGCACGGTCCTGCGGCGCGACATCCGCTCGCAGAAAGCCACCGCCCGCGAGCGCATCTCCGCAGGCGAGATGTCCGGGTAGCCTTCCAGCGGGCGCGAGGGGGCCTCGCTCATGCCCCGGCGGCCCCGGCGAGCAGCCGCTCGATCTCCCCATCCTTGGCATGCCAGAGTTCACCGAGCCAGGCCTGGAGCCGGGCCCGGAAGGCCTCGTCCTCCTGGTAGTCGCCATGCTTCGCCCAGTCGGGGATCTCGTAAACGCGCACCCGCACGATGACCCGCTTCAGACGGCCGCAGCACATGTCCCAGAAGCTCGGCGCGCCCCCCGGGTAGACGATGGTCACGTCCAGCAGCCGGTGCAGGATGTCGCCCATGGCGCCGAGCACGAAGGCGATGCCGCCGGCCCGCGGCTTGAGAAGGTGGCGATAGGGCGACCCCTGGGCATCGTGCTTGGCGGCCGTGAAGCGCGTACCCTCGACGAAATTCATCACCGAAGTCGGCTGGTGCCGGAAATGCTCGCAGGCCCGGCGTGTGGCCTCCAGGTCCTGGCCGCGGGCCTCCGGGTGGCGCT
>JASFEC010000216.1:0-4156 GCA_050125045.1 Gammaproteobacteria bacterium
TCAACAAGCTCGCCGCCGACGGCAAGATCGACCCGCTCATCGGTCGTCAGCTCGAGATCGAGCGCACCATCGAGATCCTGTGCCGCCGCCGCAAGAACAACCCGCTCTATGTCGGCGAGGCGGGCGTGGGCAAGACGGCCCTGGCCGAGGGGCTGGCGCTGATGATCGAGGAAGGGCGCGTGCCGGACGTGCTCAGCGACGCCGTCATCTACGCGCTGGACATGGGCACGCTGGTGGCGGGCACCAAGTACCGCGGCGACTTCGAGAAGCGGCTGAAGGCGGTGATCGGGGCGCTGCGCAAGAACCCGGGTGCGATCCTCTTCATCGACGAGATCCATACCGTGATCGGGGCGGGCGCCGCGTCGGGCGGCGTGATGGACGCCTCCAACCTGATCAAGCCCGTGCTGGCCAACGGCCAGCTGCGCTGCATCGGCTCGACCACCTACCAGGAGTACCGGGGCATCTTCGAGAAAGACCATGCCCTGGCGCGGCGTTTCCAGAAGATCGACGTGCCGGAACCCAGCGTCCCCGAGACGGTGGAGATCCTGAAGGGACTGCAGTCGCGCTTCGAGGAGCACCACGGCGTCAAGTATGCCGAAGACGCGATCACGGCTGCCGCCGAGCTTTCCGCCCGGCACATCAACGATCGCCATCTCCCCGACAAGGCCATCGACGTTATCGACGAGGCTGGCGCCAGCCTGCGGCTGCAGTCGCCCGCTCCGGCCGACGCGGTGGTGGACGTGGAGCTGGTTGAGAAGATCGTCGCCAAGATGGCCCGCATTCCGCCCAAGAGCGTGTCGGCCTCCGACAAGGACCTGCTGAAGAACCTGGAGCGCAACCTGAAGCTCGTGATCTACGGCCAGGACCAGGCGGTGGAGACGCTGGCCTCGGCCATCAAGATGGCGCGCTCCGGCCTGCGGGACGAGGACAAGCCGGTGGGAAGCTTCCTGTTCGCGGGGCCGACGGGCGTCGGCAAGACCGAGGTCACGCGGCAGCTGGCCATGGCCCTGGGCATCGAGCTGGTGCGCTTCGACATGTCGGAGTACATGGAGCGCCATACCGTGTCGCGCCTGATCGGTGCGCCGCCCGGCTATGTGGGCTATGACCAGGGCGGACTGCTGACGGAGGCGGTTTCGAAGTCTCCGCACTGCGTGCTGCTCCTCGACGAGATCGAGAAAGCCCATCCGGAAGTGTTCAACCTGCTGCTGCAGGTGATGGACCACGGCACGCTGACCGACAACAACGGCCGCAAGGCCGACTTCCGCAACGTCATCATCGTGATGACGACCAATGCGGGCGCGCAGGAGGCGAGCCGGACCAGCATCGGCTTCACGGAGCAGGATCACACCACGGACAGCTTGGAGGCGATCCGCAAGCTGTTCTCGCCCGAGTTCCGCAACCGGCTCGACGGGATCATCGAGTTCAAGTCGCTGGACGCCAACACCATCAGTCGTGTGGTGGACAAGCTGGTGGTCGAGCTGGAAGCACAGCTGCAGGACAAGATGGTGACGCTCGAGCTCGACGACGACGCGCGCGAGTGGGTTGCCGCCAAGGGTTACGATCCGAAGATGGGCGCGCGCCCGATGGCGCGGGTGATCCAGGAGCACATCAAGCGTCCCCTGGCCGAGGAGCTGTTGTTCGGCTCGCTGGTCGCCGGCGGGCACATCCGCGTCCGGCTGGACGCGGAGCGGGATGAGCTGGTGCTGGAAACGGAGGCGCTGGAGGCCGAGGAGACCGCCTAGAGCGGCCGCGCCGGACGCTTACTCAGCGGCCGCGGTAGACGATCCGGCCCTTGGAAAGATCGTACGGCGTGAGTTCGACCGTGACCCGGTCGCCCGTGAGGATCCGGATATAGTGCTTGCGCATCTTGCCGGAGATGTGGGCGGTCACGACGTGACCGTTGTCCAGTTCTACCCTGAACGTCGTGTTGGGCAGGGTCTCGACGACCTTGCCTTCCATCTGGATTGCGTCTTCCTTCGCCATGCGGGAATCGGGAACTCCGGTGCGGTGACCGCGCGCATTGTGCAGAAAGGCCGGCCCCTTTTCAATCTGCGGGCCTTGGCCGCGCATCGCGGCCGGCGCGAGCGACGGCGCTTACGGCGGGCGGCGGCACGACTGGAACCCGTCGCCGGTCCCAGCCCATGGCAGGCGGATTGCCGGTCTGCACGGCGTCGGCCAGTAGCGACAGGAACTCGGCCCGCGGCAGGTCGCGCGCGCCCATCCGGGCGAGATGCTCGGACGGCAGCTGGCAGTCGATGAACCGGAAGTCCCCGGCGCCGAGCGCCCGCGCGAGATGCAGCAGCGCGACCTTGGAGGCATTGCTGACCCGGCTGAACATCGATTCCGCGAAGAACGCGCGACCGACAGAGACCCCGTACAGGCCGCCCGCCAGCTGTCCGTCCTGCCAGATCTCGACCGAGTGCGCGTGCCCCAGTTCGTGGAGTCGCTGGTAGGCGGCCATCATCGCCGGTGTGATCCAGGTCCCTGCGCCTCGTTCTTCCAGTCGCGCGCAGCCCTGTACGACGCCGGCGAAGTCGTTGTCGAACGACGCTGCGAATGGACGTCGCCTGAGGTCGCGGCGCAAGCGGCGCGAGACGTGGAGTCGGGTGGGGAAGATCACCGTCCTCGGGTCCGGCGACCACCAGAGGATCGGCTGGCCCTCCTCGTACCAGGGAAAGATGCCGCGCCGGTAGGCGGCCAGCAGGCGCTCGGCAGAAAGGTCCCCGCCGGCGGCCAGCAGGCCATTCGGCTGGTCCAGGGCGGCAGCGGGAGGGGGAAATACGACCGGGCTGCCCGGCGGGCCGAGCCAGTGCAGGACGCCCGTCATCGGGCGTCGTCGTCGCGCCGGAAGGGCAGGTGCTGGCTGGCGGCCTCGACATAAGCCGCTGCGTGCTCCCGCTCCCTGGCCAGCCAGGCGTCGATGGCGCGGGCAAACGCCGGATGCGCGAGCCAGTGCGCCGACCACGTCGGCACGGGGCGGAACCCGCGCCGGAGCTTGTGCTCACCCTGGGCGCCGGGCTCGAAACGACGGCAGCCCTCGGCGAGCGCCAGTTCGATGCCCTGGTAGAAGCAGGTCTCGAAGTGCAGGCTGTGGTAGTCCTCCTCGCAGCCCCAGTAGCGCCCGTACAGCACGTCGCCGCCGACGAAAAAGATCGCGGCCGCGACGGCCTCGTTGCCCCGGCAGGCGCGCACCACCCGGATGCTGTTTGGCATCGCGGCGAGGATCTCCTGCCAGAAAGCCGGCGGGAAATACGGCGCCATGCCGCGCCGCAGGAAGCTGGAGGCGTAGAAGCGATAGAGTTCCTCGAACAGCTCCGCATCGATCTCCCCACCGCGCAGCCACTGGAACTCGATGCCGGCTTCCTGCACTCGCCGGCGCTCACGGCGGAACTTCTTGCGCTTCGCGGAAGTCAGGGCGGCGAGAAAGCCCTCGAAATCCCCGTAGCCCTCGTCCAACCAGTGGAACTGGCAGTCCTGGCGCAGGCTGAGCCGGGCCTCCCGCAGCGGCTCCAGCTGCGCGTCCTGGGGCAGGAGGACATGCAGCGAGGAGGCGTCGAGTTCTGCAGCACGCCGGCGGGCCCCCTCCAGCAGCCGGCCGGCCGCGGCGCCGGCTTCGGCTCCCGGGGCGAGCAGCAGCCGGGGCCCGGGGACGGGCGTGAAAGGCACGGCCGCCACCAGCTTCGGGTAGTACTGGACGCCCGCCCGGTGGTACGCATCGGCCCAGGCAAAGTCGAACACGAACTCGCCCCAGGAGTGGTCCTTGAGGTAGAGCGGCAGGGCGGCGACGGGCTTGCCCGATACCTCCAGCAGCAGATGCTGCGGATGCCAGCCCGTTTCGGCGCTGACGGCGCCGCTGTGTTCGAGGGCGGCCAGGTAGTCCCAGCGCAGGAACGGGTTGGCATCCGGCACCAGCCGGTCCCACTCGTCCCTGGGCACCTCCCGCAGCGATTCGATGACGCGCAGCTGCATCGCCGCGCTCAACCGGCCTTGGCGACCTCCGCGGGCGCCGAGTGGCTCGCGGTCTCGAGCCACCGCTCAGCATCGAGCGCGGCCATGCAGCCGGACCCCGCCGAGGTCACCGCCTGGCGATAGATGGGGTCGGACACGTCGCCGGCGGCGAAAACGCCGGGGACGCTCGTGGCCGTGGCGTTCCCTT
>JASFEC010000217.1:0-4151 GCA_050125045.1 Gammaproteobacteria bacterium
GCCGCTCAGGCCGGGTTGGCTGCTGTGGCACACTCTGCGCAGCAAGGAGGTGTCCATGACCAGCAATCTGCCATTCGACGGCGGCGTGAGCCGCTATCTGGCCGAAGAGGCGTCCGCGGAAATCCGCGCGGCGATCGAGGAAGGCAAGAAGCGCGACATTCTCGACGACAGCTACCCCTACGACCGCTGGCTGAAGAAGTCAGAGTACGAGGAGGAGCTCGACCAGCTGCAGATCGAGCTGGCGAAATGCCAGCGCTGGGTACAGGACGGCGGAGCCCGGCTGGTGGTCGTGTTCGAGGGCCGCGACGGCGCCGGGAAGGGCGGCGCAATCCGCCGGGTGACCATGAACCTCAACCCGCGCGTGGCCCGCATCGTGGCGCTGGCCAAGCCGTCCGACCGCGAGCGCACCCAGTGGTATTTCCAGCGCTACGTCACGCACCTGCCGGCTGCGGGCGAGTTCACGCTGTTCGACCGGAGCTGGTACAACCGTGGCGTCATCGAGCAGGTGTTCGGCTTTTGCACGCCGGATGAGCGCAAGCGGTTCTTCGAGCAGCTGCCGGGCTTCGAGAGCACCCTGGTCGGCGAGGGCGTCGTGCTGGTGAAGCTCTGGCTCAACGTCGGCCGCGCCGAGCAGCTCCGCCGGCTGCTGGCGCGCGAGGCCGATCCCTTGAAGCAGTGGAAGCTGAGCGCGATCGACATCCGGGGTCTGGCGCGCTGGGACGACTATTCCGCCGCAATCGAGGAGACCTTCCGCCGCAGCCATACGCCGGCCGCGCCCTGGACCGTCATCCGTGCGGACGACAAGTACCGGGCGCGACTGGCGGCGATTCGCGCGGTACTCGGCGCGGTGGACTATGCGGGCAAGGACCGGGCGCTGGTGGACGCCAACGATCCTGCCATCTGCGGCGGCCCGGAGCTGTGGCGACCGGCCTGAGACCGCCGGGCGCGGCCGCCGCCTCGTCATGGCGACGGCCGCGCGGCTTCGCCCCGATGGTCAGAAACGGTACCGGAACACCACCGACCAGGTGTCGATGTCCTGCAGCTCGTAATCGGCGCCCAGGCTGAGCGAGTCCGTGAAGTTGTACACGGCGCGCACGCCGCCGCCAAAGTCGTTGTCGAACTTCACCCCGTCGCCCTCTTGCACCAGCTCGCCGACGGCGGTGTAGCGACCCCACGCATCGAACTCCCAGGCACCGGTCGTCCACTGGGCGCCGATGGTGGCGCCGATGCCGCTGTCGTCCTCGTCGTCGAGCGTCACCGTGCCGAAGCCTTCCAGCTCGAACACGTCGAAGTCGCCATATTCGACCAGGTCCCAGGTCAGTCGGCCGTAGACCGACCAGTCGTCGCCCATCGGCCAGCTGTAGCCCGCACCGAGGGAGATCCGGTCGAGGTCGAAGTCGGACTCCTCGGTGGCCAGGGTGCTGCCGCCGCCATCGAGGCGGGTCACGTCGAGAGTGGTGTTGGAGGTGCCCCACTCGCCGTAGACGTGCCAGCGCGGCGCGAATATCCAGGCGCCCCGGAGGCCCCATCCCGCGCCGGTGTCGACCTTGGCGTTCAGCGTGCCGCCGTCGCCGTCGGGCTGGCTGAAGGCGCCGCCGCCGGAAGTGCCGAGGAAACGGACGTCGAGGTAGCTGCGCTCGGTCGCGGCCTGGGCGGGGAGGGCGGCGAGCAGGAGCAAGGCGGCGGTGCCGCGGTTCAGGTGCTTGTGCATGGGAAGGACTTCTCCGTGTTGGTTTGACTCGGGCTCTACGGCGGCCCTGCAGGCTGCGCCGTGCGGCAGGATTTCGGCACAATACGCAGGGCGATGCGCCTGTCCGACCTTTGATGCACCAGCGGCGGCGTTTTCTCACGAACGGTATGCGCGACACAGGTTGTTGATTTCATGAGGATCCCTTCAGCCAGCCGGCACCAAGCCCCGGACGTGCTCGATACCGGCTTTCTACAGCTGGTCGCGGTCGCATTCCTTCTGCTGGGCATGATTTTCGGCCTGATGCAGCCCGCCGGCTCGATCGGGCTGGGGCGGTTCGGGGCCATACTCTTCTGGGTATTGCATGCCGTGGCGGCTGTCCCCTGCATCGCCGTGGCCGTATGGCTGCTGGCGAGGCTGCGGCTGTCCCTGTCGCCGTGGGCGTTCGTCGTGGTCTCGGGCTTGATTGCGGCGGTGGTGCTGTCCCTGGCCGCGCTCGGGCTGGAGATGCTGTTCCGCGTCCAGGACAACGACCCCGGCGATGTCGTGGTGCTGCAGTCCTGGGGGTTCCCCGGCTTGTGGGCGGACGAGTTCGCTGGCCTGGCGCCGCCCTTCGTGCTCGCCTGGGTGTTGATCAACCTGCCGCGCCTGACGCGCCTCGGGGTCAGGACCGCCGCCCGGCCGGATGCGCCGGCGCCTCTGCGCGAGGCCGCCGAGCCGGCCGCGCCGCAGGAGCAGCCGGAGGCCGCCCCTGGCCCGGAGCCGGTCGAGTCGCCGGGCGGCCTCATGGAACAGCTGCCCGAGGCGCTGGGCACGGACGTGGTGCTGCTGACATCCGATCTGCATTATCTGCATGTCCACACGCCGCGAGGCCGCACCATGCTGCTCTACAACCTGTCGGATGCAGAGTCGGAGTTGGGCGACCGTGGCATCCGCGTGCATCGCTCGCACTGGGTGGCGGACCGCCATGTGCGCGGGCTGCGGCGCAAGGGCAGCGCCCTGTCCTGTCAGCTCACCGGGGATCTGGAGGCGCCGGTCAGCCGCCGCCGGCAGGCGGAGGTGGTGGCGCGTTATGGCCGGGATACGCGGTACCATCCCCCGAGCCAGGACTAGCCGGGGATGGCCGTGAGTGATGCCGGATTCGAGGCCAGGGATGAGTGAGCTCATTGCACGCGCGCGAGATTTTGCCGTGCAGGCCCATGCGCGGATCAACCACCGGCGCAAGTACACCCACCAGCCTTACGAGGTGCATCTAAAGCATGTCGCGCGGCTCGTCGCCGAGGTGACGGACGACGAGGTCACGGTCGCGGCCGCATGGCTGCACGACACGCTCGAGGACACGCCCGCCACCTGGGAAGACATCGAGGAGTCCTTCGGCGGCGAGGTCGCCACCGTCGTGGCCGAACTGACCGATGTCAGCCGGCCCTCGGACGGCAACCGGGCGGTGCGCAAGGCGCTCGATCGTGCCCATCTTGCGCGCGCCGGCAATCGTGCGAAGACGGTGAAACTGGCCGACCTGATCGACAACCTCCGAGACATCTCCGCCAATGACGCGAAGTTCGCACGGGTGTTCGTCACGGAGGCCGTCGCCCTGATCGAGGTGCTCGAGGGCGGCGACCCACGGCTGATGGCGCGGGCCCGGAAGGTGCTGGCGGAGAGCGCCGCCGCGCTCGGCTTGGCGGGCCTGGCTGCGCCCAGCCTCGAGCTGGGCGATGAACTGGACCGGCCGGCCGCGGCCTGGGACGCCGTTCCCGCCCGCGTGACCCAGCTGTTCGCCACCGGTTTTCGCGCCAGCGACATCGTCGAGCCACTGCACTCCTTCGATTCCGTGCGCAGTCCCGCCGAGCTCGTGCGACTCTTAGGGGACCTCGGCCTTGCGGTGGCGGGCATACGCATCGACGGCGAGGTCAGGGGCTTCGTCACGCAGGACGACCTCGATGCGAGCGGTAGCCGCATGCGGACGTTCGCGGCCGACCAGCTGCTCGAGGCGGACGCCCCGCTGTCGGACGCCGTGCATGCGCTGAACCGGCACGAGCACTGTTTCGTGACGCTGCTGGGGCATATCGTCGGCGTGATCACCCGGGCGGATTTCCTCAAGCCCGTGGTGCGCATGTGGCTGTTCGGCATCGTGACCGTCGTCGAAATGGAAGTCACCAGCCGCGTCCGGGCGCTCTGGCCGGACGAGGCATGGAGCGGGCTGGTCTCGCCGGCACGGCTGGCGAAGGCGCAGGAGCTGCATGCGGAGCGCCTGCGACGGGGGCATCACTGCGAGCTTGTCGACTGCCTGCAGTACAGCGACAAGGTGAAACTGTTGCTGGAGGAACCGGAGGCCATGGCTGAATTCGGGTTCAGCACCCGGGGGCTGGCGAAGCGGCGGGCGAAGGAGATGGAATCGCTGCGCAACAATCTCGCCCACGCCCAGGACATCGTGGCCTATGACTGGCCCCAGATCGTGCGGCTGGCC
>JASFEC010000218.1:0-4150 GCA_050125045.1 Gammaproteobacteria bacterium
TACCCCCGCCGGGGTCATGGCCCTCCTCGACTACTACGACATCCCGGTGCGGACGCAGCGGGCGGTCGTCGTCGGCGCCTCCAACATCGTCGGCCGCCCCATGGCGCTCGAGCTGCTGCTGGCCGGCGCCACGACCACGGTCTGCCATCGCTTCACCCAGGATCTGCCCGCAGAGCTGGTCGACGCCGATATCGTCGTGGTGGCCGTGGGCAAGCCGTCCCTGGTCAAGGGCGAGTGGTTGAAGCCCGGCGCGGTGGTCGTCGACGTCGGCATGAACCGCCTGCCGGACGGCAAGCTCTGTGGCGACGTCGAGTATGCAGCCGCCGCCAAGCGCGTCGCCTGGATCACCCCCGTGCCGGGCGGCGTCGGGCCAATGACCGTGGCGATGCTGCTGAAGAACACGCTGGACGCGGCCGAGCGGCGGGATCCCTAGAGAAAAGGCCCCGCCAGGAGACTGGCGGGGCCCTCGTTCTATCTCAGATGCCTTCCGGCATCACGGTCATTGCTTCTCAGGTCGTCTCCGGCGGCAGGAAACTGGCTTCGGTCGTTTCTTCCGCAGCGACGGTAACCTCGTCGACGGTCACCCAACGCATCGACTCGAACTCCGGGTCCGTGTCTTCGGTTGCATCCGGGTTGTACTCGCTGACGGTCGGGTCAGCATCGACATTGAAATCGCAGGTGAAGGCGACCGTATATTCGCCGGCCTCGACAAAGGGCATCAGGTACGAGGCGATCCCACTGGTCTCGTCGGCCGCGAGCGGCAGATAGACGACCGGATTGGTCTCGTTCTCATCCTGGTCGTCCGGCGTGGCCGCGAATCCATTGAACAGGTAAACGCCGGGGTCGCAGGCTCTCTCCGGCTCGACGGCCAGCCGCTCGTCGAGATAAGCCACATCGACGTCGCCCGCGATGGCGCCGACCAGCAGGTTATCCACCAGCCGCAGCGTCGGCTTAAGGAGATAGCTCGGCGCGAGGCCCGGCGGGGCAATCACCGACTTGCGGACATCGAAGTCGATGGTCAGGTCAGTGATACCGCCCGCAGCGACAAAAAACGGGCGGACCAGCTTCAGGCCGGTCTGGGCGCCGCTGGGAATCCACAACGGGGCGGTATCATCCGTCTCGCCGTCGTCATCGGTGTCGAAGCCGATATAGGACCCTTCCTCGGTAACAAGTACGCGAATCCACTCGTACTGGCCGGGCGCGACCTCCTGCTCGTCCAGGAGCGTGACCGAGGCACCCCCCTGAAGATCGAGCAGGTCGATGCTCTGCTGCTCGGTGAACGGGTAAACCACGGCCGGACCCTCCGCGGGCTTGATCTCCAGCCCGGTAAACACCACGACGACTTCGTTGGCATCGTCCACTGGCGAATCGGTCAGGTTTACGATCAGGCGCCCGCTGGCGTCATTGGAACTGCCGCCGCAACCGGCCAGGGCCAGCCCACTCACGGCAAGCATGGAAAGCCGGACGAAGTTGCTCGTTCTTGACATAAGTGATCTCCCGTCGATCGTCATGCGGACGCGGCAAGCTTCCGCGGGCGGATATCGTTCCATTCAAGCGAAACACGGGATTCAGGGCCCAGAACGTTAACTGGGTCACAATCCGGTTCAATCCAGTGGGTGCGGCCCGGGATTGACGGGCCGTTCCCGGCTATTCCCGACGCCAGGTAGTCCCGCCGGGACCGTCCTCCAGCAGGATACCCGCCGCGGCCAGCTCGTCGCGGATGCGATCGGCCTCGGCGAAGTCCTTGCGCTTGCGCGCCTGGGCGCGCGCCTCGATGCGCGCCTCGATCTCGTGCTCGCAAAGCGGTAGGGGCGCGCCCGCCGCATCCGCCTTACCGGAAGCCGCGGCCGGGGCTACAGGCGCGATCCCCGGCGCCGGCAATGGCGCCCCGTCAGCCCCAAAGCCGCGCCCGCCGCTCTTCAGCCATGCATCGGGCGCGGTCTGCAGCAGGCCGAGCACCCCTGCCAGCTCGCGCAGCGTGGCCGCGAGCGTCCCGGCCGCCGAGGTGTCACCCGCTGACTTGGCCCGGTTGAGCTCGCCCGCCAGCTGCTGGAACAAGGCCAGCGCCTCGGCGGTGTTGAAGTCGTCGTCCATGACGGCGCGGAAGCGCTCGACCCAGCCCGCATCGGCAGCGCCCGCCGGCGCCACGCCGCGCAGCGCGGTGTAGAGACGCCGCAGCGCGGCCACCGCCTGGTCGAGGTTCTGCTCGGTGTAGTTCAGCGGGCTGCGGTAATGGCTGGACAGGACGAAATAGCGGATCGCCTCGGCCGGGTAGCGCTGCAGCACTTCGCGGATGGTGAAGAAGTTGCCCAGGGACTTGGACATCTTCTCCTCGTCGACCCGCACGAACCCGTTGTGCATCCAGTAATTGACGAACTGGCCGCCGGTCGCGCCGCAGCTCTGGGCGATCTCGTTCTCGTGATGGGGAAACTTGAGATCGAGGCCGCCACCGTGAATATCGAAGTGCTCGCCCAGCAGCTCCGTCGACATCACCGAGCATTCGATGTGCCAGCCGGGCCGCCCGGGACCCCAGGGCGAATCCCACGCCGGCTCGCCCGGCTTGGCCGCCTTCCACAAAACGAAGTCCAGCGGATCTCCCTTCGCCTCGTCCACGTCCACCCGGGCGCCGGCGCGCAGGTCGGCGAGGCGCTTGCCCGAGAGCTTGCCGTACTCGGGAAAGCTGGCCACGCGGTAGTAGACGTCGCCGTTGTCCGCCCGGTAGGCATGCCCTCGGTCGATCAGCGCCTGGATCATGCCCTGGATCTTCCGGTTGTCCGTGTACTCCGTCGCGCGCGGCTCGTGATCCGCTGGCCCGATACCCAGCGCGGCAAAGTCCTCGTGCATCGCGTCGATGAAGCGCTGCGTCAGCGACTGCAGCGTCTCGCCGCCCTCCGCCGCGCGCTTGATGATCTTGTCGTCGATGTCCGTGATGTTGCGGACGAAGGTCACGTCGTAGCCCGACCAGCGCAGGTAGCGCGCCACCACGTCGAACACGACGTGGGCGCGAGCGTGCCCGATGTGGCAGTAGTCGTAGACGGTCATGCCGCAGGCGTACATCCGGACCTTGCCCGGCTCGATGGGCCGGAATTCCTCCTTGGCGCCGCTGAGAGAGTTGTGAATCTGGAGCATGTCGGGTCCTGCTACTGCTGGGCATGCCGCGCGAGGCGGGCGCGAATGATATCCCGGGACATCACCGCGAACAGCGTCCCGAGTTCCGGCCCCTCGGCCCGGCCGGTGAGCGCGAGTCGCAGCGGCTTGAAGAAGTTGCGGCCGCCGGCCCCGGTGGCTTCCCTGACGGGGCCGGCCAGCGCCTTGTGATCGGCCGCGCCGGCGTCCCATGCAGCCAGGGCGGCGGCGAAGACGGCCGGCGGCGCTCCCGTCTCGGGCATCGGCTCGAGCTCGGCCGGCCCGAACAGGATGCGGGCCCATGCCGCGATCTCGGCCGGGGACTCCACGTTGTGGCGCACCGCGGACAGCAGGGCTGCGCGTTGCTCCGCCGGCACGCCGGCGACTGCCTCTTCGCCGGCCCAGCCCGCCAGCTCCCCCTCGTCCAGGGCATCCAGCGCCAGCCGCTGCCAGTGGCCGAGCTGGGCGGGGTCGAAGCGCTGTGCGGAGGTCGTGAGCTTGCCGGGGTCGAAGCCGCCGGCGAGTTGCTGCATCGACATCAGCCCGTGCTCGTCCCAGGGATGCCCGAGCCGTGCCAGGGTGTTCGCCAGCGCCAGGGGCAACGCGCCCGCCGCCCGGAACTCTCCGGCGCTGGTCGCGCCGGTGCGCTTGGAGAGCTTCACGCCGTCCGGTCCGGCGAGCAGCGGCATGTGGCCGTAGCGCGGCGCCGCCAGCCCCAGCGCCTCGAGGATCACCAGCTGGCGGGCGGTGTTGACCAGGTGGTCCTCGCCGCGCAGCACATGCGTTACACCCATCAGCGCATCGTCCAGGGCGTTGGCGAAGAGAAAACCGGGCGCGCCGCCGCTGCGCGCCAGCACGAAGTCGCTGATCTCGGTCGCCGGCAGCGCGCGCCGTCCGCGCACCAGGTCGTCCCAGGCGATCTCTCCGGTCGTGGGGGCGGCAAAGCGGATCGCCGGCAGCTGGCCGGACTCGCGGCGGCGAACGACCTCGGCGTGCGGCAGCTCGGCCCATGCGCGGTCGTAGC
>JASFEC010000219.1:0-4105 GCA_050125045.1 Gammaproteobacteria bacterium
AGACGGTGAAGCCGTACTTCGCGGCCGCTTTCTCCTGCTGCTCCTCGATGATGGGATCGAAGAACTCCTCAACATGGCCGCATTGCTGGCAGATGATGTGGTCGTGGTGGGCACCGTCGTCGAGCTCGAAGACGGCACTCCCGCCCTCGAAGTTATGTCGCCGGACGAGCCCGGCGGACTCGAACTGGGTCAGGACACGGTAGACGGTCGCAAGGCCGATATCGGCCTCCGAGTCGAGCAGATGCTTGTAGACGTCCTCCGCGCTCATGTGGTGCTCGCGGTTCGCCTCGAGGATCTCGAGTATCTTCAGCCGGGGCAGCGTGACCTTGAGCCCGACTTTCCTCAGTTCCTTCGATTCCATCCGCCGCTCCAGGGGGGAAAACGCACTTGAGATTGGTTATTATTGCCCACAATGCAAGCGCTTCCAAATCGTGGTTTTCCCATGCCTCGCCCCCGCCGGATCGGCCTGATCGTCGCTATCGCCCTCCTCGGCGGTTGTACTTCGCTGCAAGGCTTCTCCCTGCGGCCCTACCGGATGAATATCCAGCAGGGAAACTACCTCGAGGCAGAGGCCGTGGACCAGCTCGAGGTGGGCATGACCCAGAGCCAGGTGCGGTTCCTGATCGGCACGCCGATGGTCGCAGATCCGTTCAATGCGGACCGCTGGGACTACGTGTTCTATTTCCAGGTGGGTCGCACCCGAAACGAGGTGAAGAGCCGGCTGACGGTCTGGTTCGAGGACGGGCGCGTAGTGCAGATCGACCGGCCCGAGGACGTCGAGGAGGGGCAGCGCTCGACCGACTTCGACGCCTGAAGCTCAGTCGTCGCCGTTACCCGGGCTTCCCTTCCCCATGCTCTTGCCGGCCTTTGCGAGCTCGCGCCGCGCGGCACGCGGATCGGCCTGCAGCGGCCGGTAGATCTCGACGCGGTCGCCCGAGTTGAGCACTCGATCAGCCTTGCAGAGCTTCCCGAAAACGCCCATGCGGTTCCTGCCGAGCTCAATCTCCGGGAACTGTTCCTCGATGCCCGACAGGCGAGCGGCCTCGATGGCCGAGGTCCCGGCCGGCACTTCTACCTTGAGGATCAGCTGGCGCTCGGGAAGCGCGTAGGCGACCTCGACCTCGATGGTGTCCTGCGGCTCCATGCCGACGGCTCAGGAGGCGGTGATGCCGAAGAAGTGGAGCAGCCCGGTGGCATGCAGGAACACCAGCAGGACAGCCGCGGGCGCCACCCACCGTGCCAGGAAGCGCCACATCTGGTAGGCCGATCCGGTGCCGAGGTCCAGCTCCTCGGCCGTCGAGTTCTTGCACATCACCCAGCCGGCGAAGAGCGTGATGAACAGCCCGCCGAGAGGCAACAGGATATTGCTCGACAGGTGGTCCAGATTCTCGAAGAGGTTGCGGCCAAATAGCTTGAGGTTCTCCAGCTCGTTGAAGCTGAGGATGGTGAGAAAGCCGAGCGCCCAGATGATCACGCCCACGACCGCGGCAGCCACGGCGCGGCTGCGTCCATGCGTTTCCACGCTCCATGCCACGGCAGGCTCAATCAGGCCGATGGACGAGGTCCAGGCGGCAAACGTGAGCAGCACGAAGAACAGCGTGCCGAACAGGTGCCCGCCGACCATGTTGCCAAAGGCCAGCGGCAGAGTCTGGAAGATCAGCCCGGGTCCCGCTGCCGGATCCATGGAGTGCGCGAAGACGATGGGGAAGATGGCCAGCCCCGCCAGCAGCGCCATGCCCGTGTCCGCCAACACGACCGAGATCGAGGTGTTGGTGATGGAAGTCCCCTCGGGCAGGTAGGCGCCATACGCCATGATCGCGCCCATGCCGATGCTCAGGCTGAAGAACGCCTGGCCCAGCGCCGCGAGCATCGCCTCCCCCGTCAGCTTGGAAAAATCCGCTTCAAGCAGGAAGGCCACGCCGCCGCGGAAGTCACCATTGATGATCGCGTAACCCAGCAACGCGACCATCAGCACCGCGAGCGAGGGCATCAGGAAGCGCACGGCGCGCTCCAGGCCGCGCTCGACGCCCCGCGCGACGATGGCTACGGTGAGGAGCATGAACAGGGTGTGCCAGGCAGCCAGCACCTTCCAGTTGCCGAGCATGCCGCCAAAGAGCCCGTTGACGAGCTCCGCGTCCGCCCCGTCGAAGCGGTTCAGCGCGGCATGGACGACGTAGGACAGCGACCAGCCTGCTATGACGCTGTAGAAAGAGAGGATGATGATCCCGGCAATGACCCCCATGATGCCGACCAGGGCCCAGCTCGGCCGGCTGCCCTCCTCCTCGCCAACGATCCGCATGGTCGCGACGGGATTGCGGCGTCCCCGGCGCCCGATCAGGATCTCCGCCATCATGATGGGCAGGCCGATCAGCGCAACGCAGAGGAGATAGAAGAGCACGAAGGCGCCGCCACCGTTCTCGCCGGCGACATACGGGAACTTCCAGATGTTGCCGAGGCCGACGGCAGAGCCGCTGACCGCGAGGATAAAGGCCAGCCGGGACGACCAGAGGCCGTGGAGCGAGGTACGCTTGGCCATGGGGCAGAAAACCTGCTCTTTCAAAGGCCGGCGATTTTGGATTAAATCCTCGCCCCCGGCAACCGCGCCGGGCCGGGCCGAAAGCGGCACGCGCACACGACAACCGGACCAGGCATGAGCAGCAAGAAGAAAAAAACGACACCCGGGGACGGCAGCTCGACCATCGCGCTGAACAAGAAGGCCCGCCACGACTACTTCATCGAGGAAAGCCAGGAGGCCGGACTCGTGCTCGAGGGCTGGGAGGTGAAGAGCCTTCGGGCCGGGCGCGCGCAGATCAGCGAGGCCTATGTGGTCGTGCGCAACGGCGAAATCTGGCTGGTCGGCGCCAACATCACGCCGCTTGCCTCGGCCTCCACCCATGTCCACGCCGACCCCGGCCGCAGCCGCAAGCTGCTGCTGCAGCGGCGCGACATCGACCGCCTGGTAGGCGCCGTGGAGCGCGCCGGCTACACGCTGGTGCCACTGAAGCTCTACTGGAAGAGAGGTCGGGCCAAGCTGGAGATCGGCCTGGCGAAGGGCAAGAAGCAGCACGACAAGCGACACGCGGAGCGGGACCGCGACTGGCAACGCCAGAAAGCCCGGATCCTCAAACACTCGGGTTAATTCTTTAATTTTTATATACTTGGGCGCACCTCTTAAACGCCCTCGTAGCCCTGGCCGGGCGGCCGGGGAAGCCGATAGCGGATCCGCGGGACCAGCCCGTCAGGCGCCGGCCCGGCGAGGCACCACCAGCACCGGCAGGCGGCGCGCTAGCCGGGCAGGTGACCCACCTTTACGTAGATCGTGCAGCCATGCCGCGTAAAAGGGCGGTGCTGACTCATCGAGGGGGAACGCAGCCAGCTGCCGGCCGGATAAGCCCCGTGCTCGTCTTCGAAAGTCCCCTCCAGCACCAGGATCTCTTCCCCGCCGAAGTGCGTGTGGGGCTTGAACACCGTGCCTGGCGCCCAGTGCACCAGCGCCACGTGCTCCGTGCCGAATTCGTGCAGCGGCATCACCGTGAGGCCGTCAACCAGCCCGGGGCGCCAGGGCGCCGCACGGGTGTCGATGACCTTGCGCTCGAGGTCATCAGGGTCGAACTGCCTCAGTTTTACGAACAGCATGCAGCCCTCGTCACTCCAGGGCGCGTGCGATGAGCCGGGAGGGTTGCGCACGTAAGTTCCGGCCGGGTAGACGCCCCGCTCG
This sequence comes from Gammaproteobacteria bacterium, assembly GCA_050125045.1. Taxonomy (GTDB): domain Bacteria; phylum Pseudomonadota; class Gammaproteobacteria; order Steroidobacterales; family XN24; genus XN24. The sequence continues at coordinate 3,719 of JASFEC010000219.1, forward strand.
TCACCAAACGTTCCTTCGAGCACGAGGAACTCCTCACCGAGGTCATGCGTATGGGCGGAAAATCGCGATCCCGGGGCATAACGCACGATGCTGGTGGCGCGGGCGACCTCGCCCCCCTCCCGATCCAGCATCAGCCGTTCCACGCCGGGCAGCGGCGACGGCACGAAATCCTCGTCGCCGGGCCGTACCAAGGCGCGTTCAGCGTAATCGGAACGGATCTGCATGCTCTGCCCTCTACGTCGGACACATCAAAAAGAGCTTGTGTCTATTTAAAACAAATATTTATCAGTGTTTTTTAACGCGTTGTCTGTGTTTTGCGCCGGGCTCCCGCCGGGATAGTGTCCCTGTTTCGACCCGTCCCTTGAAACCGATTCCCGACGCTCCAGG
>JASFEC010000220.1:0-4075 GCA_050125045.1 Gammaproteobacteria bacterium
GGCCACCACGCCGGCATAGACGAGCGCACCCACTTCGATCACCGTAATCACCGTCACCACCGCCACCGAGGCCCCGATGCCCCATGCAGCGACGCCGCCCATTGCGAGCACCAGCAGCGCGATCGCGGTCTTCTCCGGCACCGCCACGAAGTCCTGCAGGAAGCCGATAGTGGCCACGGCGAGCGCGGCGGCCGAAACGACGCCCGTGAGGATGATCAGGATGCCGGCAATGCTCGCCAGCGACTCGCGGCCGAACCCTTCCCGAACGTAGCGCACCGGGCCCGAGCTGTCGGGGAAGCGCGATGCCAGCTCGGCAATCGCAAGCCCGCTCAGCAGGGCCAGGACACCGGAGCACAGCAGCGCCACAGGCGCGTAGAAGGCAGCCTCGCCCGCGACCTTCCCCACGAGGGCATAGAAGCCGCCGCCCACCATGGTGCCGAGCCCGTAGAGCACCAGGAAAGGCAGCGTGACGACGCGTTGCAATTTCGTTTCACCGCTCATCTATCCTCCCTAGCGCAACTGGTAGAAGGCGAACAGTGCGCTGCCATAGAGCACCAGAACCAGGATCGAATCGAGGCCCATGCCGAGCACGCGGCGCCGGCTGCGCATGTAAAGCCCGACCAGGTAAACCGAGGTCAACACGATGCCCAGGACGAGCGCCAGCCGCGCCGATGAATCGATTGCCGACAGCAGCGGGCCCTCGCGATAGAACAGGTCGGTCGGCAACAACAGGAAAACCATGATGAGGTTGCTGCCGAAGATGTCGGACACCGCCATGTCATGGGAGCCAAGCCGGACCGCGGCAATCACCGTGCTGAGTTCGGGCAGCGAGGTGGCGCTGGCCAACAGCGTCACCCCGATGAAGCTGGAGCCAAACCCGCTCTGCACGGCGATGGTCTCGGCCAGGTCCACGAGCGCCACGCCTCCCAGGAGAATCACGAATCCCGCCATTATCGATCGCCGCTGCAGGCCCGCGAGACTGGTGTCCTGGTGCGTCTCCTGCAGCTCCCGCGTGCGCTCGGCCTTTACCTCGTCCGGCGTGTGAATGGGCTCCCATTGCCGGTTCCCCTCGTATCGCCAAATCAGGAAGATCGCCAGGGCGTAGAGTCCCGCCATCAGCACTGGCGCAAGGCCAACTTGCCATCCGAGCAGCAGATCGCCGAGTTCGCTCGCCCCCAACAGCAGGGCCAGCGCGAGGATAAGGATTACCCCTTGCAGATGAGTGCCTGAGCGATAGGTGTAGAAGGTGAGCGCCTGCCCTCGGGCCACCACGTCCGCCAAGGCGAGCACCGCGGTCTGCATGGCGATGCCGCCGAACATGCTGTTCACGACCAGCTGGCCGCTGCCCCGGATCGCGCCGGTGGTGTTGGTCACGACTTCGGGCAACTGGGTGACGGTGGCCAGGAATATGAAGCCGAGCAACGCCTTGCTGATGCCGGTGCGGTCGGAAATGATGTCGGCGTACAGCGTGAGTCGCGCCCCGGCGAACCACACTACCCCTGCAATTCCGACGAATATCGCCAGATTCAGTGCGAGCGGCAGCTGTAACTCGGCAAACATCTTCCCTCTGGCCCTGTCCTGAGCCTAGGTCAGCGATCTACTAGACTCAAGGCATGGGCAAGCGACGATTCGTCATCCAGAAGCACGACGCCACCAACCTGCACTACGACCTCCGGCTGGAGATCGACGACGCCCTGGTTTCGTGGGCGGTACCCAAAGGTCCCTCGACGGATCCTCGCGCCAAGCGCCTGGCGATCCAGGTGGAAGACCACGAGCTCGACTACATCGATTTCGAGGGCGTCATCCCGGAAGGCGAGTATGGCGCAGGCACGGTGCTGGTCTGGGACACGGGGACCTACCGTAATCTCCGTGCCGGCAAGGGCGGCGACAACACCGGCATGAAAGCGGCACTCGAAGACGGCCTGCTGGAGGTCTGGCTAGAAGGCGAGAAGCTGCGCGGCGGCTATGCCCTGAAGCGGATCGAGGGTGGAGAGAAGCCCAAGTGGCTGGTGATCAAGATGGATGACGACGAGGCCGACGCCCGTCGCAACCCGGTCAGCTCCGAGCCGGACTCGGTGCTGACCGGGCGCAGCCTGGCGCAGGTCGAGACGGAGGAAGGCCCGGACGATGACTAACTGGCGCGACAAGCTCTCGACCGGCGAACGCGAAGCATTGCGGCGAAGGAAAATGCCAGACTGGACGGCCCCGATGCTGGCCACATTGACGAAGAAACGCTTCTCCTCGCCCGACTGGATCTACGAGCGCAAGCTGGATGGCGAGCGCTGTCTCGCATTCCGGAAGGGCCGTAGCACCCGTCTGCTCTCGCGGAACCAACGCAACCTCGGCGACACCTATCCAGAGCTGGTCGAGGCGCTCGAGGAACAGGTGCCCAGCGGCGCGATCCTCGATGGTGAGATCGTCGCTTTCGAGGGTGAAGTCACGAGCTTTGCGCGCCTGCAGCAGCGGCTCGGCATCACTGACCCGGACGAGGCCCGGGAGAGCGGCGTAAGCGTCTACCTGTACCTCTTCGACATCCTCCATCTCGGCGGCTATGACGTGACCGCGCTGCCCCTGCGCACCCGCAAGTCCCTGCTGAGGAAATGGGTGCAATTCGCCGACCCCCTCCGCTTCACCGCCCATCGCAACGAGTCCGGGGAGGACTATTACGCGGAGGCCTGCAAAAAGGGCTGGGAGGGGGTGATCGCCAAGCGCGCCGACTCGCCCTACGTCCACCACCGCTCGACGGACTGGCTGAAATTCAAGTGCGTCAACCAGCAGGAGCTGGTGATCGGCGGCTACACGGAACCCAAGGGCAGCCGCATCGGCTTCGGCGCGCTCCTGCTCGGCTATTACGAGGACGACGAATTGCGCTATGCCGGCAAGGTGGGCACCGGCTTCGACGACGACCTCCTCAAGAGTCTCAGCCAACGTCTCTCGTCCCTCGAGCGCAAGAGCTGTCCCTTCGCCAGCGAGCCGACCGGGGCGAAGCAAGGGGTCCACTGGGTCACGCCGAAACTCGTGGGCGAAATCGCCTTCACCGAGTGGACCAGCGACAACCGCCTGCGGCACCCGCGCTTCCTCGGCATGCGGCGGGACAAGCCGGCCAGCAAGGTCGTGCGCGAGGAGCCTGCCTGAGATGCCGCGCCTCGACTTCGGGCCTTACAGCTTCGAAACTTCGAACGAGGACAAGGTCCTGTTCCCCGAGGCCGGCATCACCAAGGGCCAGCTCATCGACTACTACCGCAACATCGCGCCAGTGCTGCTGCCGCACGTCGAGGACCGGCCGCTGACGCTGCATCGCTTTCCCGACGGCATTCGCGCAGACGGCTTCTACCAGCACGACACGCCCGACTACTTCCCGGACTGGATCGCCAGGCACGAGGCGCCCCGGGCCGGTGACGGAAAAAACGGCCCGGTGGACCACATGCTTTGCAACAACGAGGCGACGCTGGCCTACCTTGCCAACCAGGCGGCAATCACCCTGCATGCCTGGCTGGCGACGGCGCCGAAGCTGAAGCACCCCGACAAGCTGGTCTTCGACCTTGACCCGCCGGGCGACGACTTCGAGCCCGTGCGCCAGGGTGCCCGCTGGGTCGTCGAGCTCATGCAGGAAGTCGGCCTGTCTCCCTTCGTAATGACCACGGGCTCGCGCGGCCTCCACGTTGTGGCGCCCCTCAAGCCTGACCTCGACTTCGACGCGGTCCGCGATTTCGCCCGCGCCATGGCCGACTGGCTGGCGGAGCAGCATCCCGACGAACTCACGGTCGAGCAACGCAAGAACAAGCGCCGCGGCCGGCTGTACCTCGACGTAATGCGCAACGCCTACGGCCAGACCAGCGTGGCGCCCTACGCGGTGCGAGCCCTGGAAGGCGCACCGGTGGCGACGCCGATCACCCTCGATGAGCTGGGCGACAAGCACCTGGCGCCCCGGCGCTGGGGACTCCAGAACATCCGCCGGCGCCTGGGCCAGCGGGATGACCCCTGGCGAGACTTCCGGCGACATGCCGCTTCCGTCCGGCGCGCGCGCGAGAAACTGGAGCGCCTGTGAAGATGGTGTCCTAGGTAATTTTCACAT
>JASFEC010000221.1:0-4061 GCA_050125045.1 Gammaproteobacteria bacterium
CGGCCAGCGCGAGGAACTCGAGGCATTGCTCGAGGAGGTGCGGAAGCACGTGGACGCGATGCGGGCCAGCCCCGAGCCGGACGGCCGCACCCTGCGCAACGCTCTTGCAGCCGCCCAGGCCCGGCGCTTCCGCCGCGCGGCGGGAACCGTCGTCGCCGTGCTCGCCCACGTCGTGCTCGACGGACTGGAGCTCGAGCGCGTGCGGGCCGGCGTGATGGCGCGCCGGCTGTTGCCGGAACGCCCGGAGGGCCGCACATGGGCATGAGGCCGCAGGCGGCGCGCTGGTTCGAGCTGCTCACGCCGCGCGAGGAGCTGACCAAGGCGCTGGAATGCCTGGCCGAGACCCGCGCCGTCGAGCTGCAGACCCACAGCCAGCCCGAGCAGGCCCTGGAGCTGCCCGGCCTGCCCCAGGCGCTGGAAGAATACGGCGACCTGGAGCGGCGCTACGGGCACTGGTGGCCGGAGGGCCAGGTGCCGCCGGTCGAGGAGGCGCTCGAGCCGGTCGGCGCCATGCACGACGCGCTGGACCGGCTGCGCGCGTGGGCGCGCGACGCCGAGCCGCTGATCGCCGAGGGCGAGCGGCTCGACATCGAGGCACGGGAGCTCGGCGAGCTGCTCGAAGCACTGGCGGCGCCCGGCGCCCGGCTGCCCGACCTGCACCGGCTGGCCGAGGCCGGACCGGTGCTGGGCGCCCGCTTCTACCGTCTGCCCCCGAAGGCCGCGCTGCGCTCCCTCCCGCCGTCGGTGCTCACCGAGTCCTTCACCGGCGCCGGCGACACGCCGCTCCTGCTGGCGGTCGGGCCGCTGGCCCAGCTGGAGGCGCTGGACCGCCAGATGCAGGCCCTCAAGGCACGCCGCGTGCAGCTGCCGGACTGGCTGCCGGCCGAACCGGCCGCCGCCCGCCGGGCGACCGAGGAGCGACGCGAAAAGGTCCTGGCGCGGCGGGGCGAGGTGCGCCGGGCGCTCGAGGCGCTGGACGAGCAGCACCAGCTCAGGCGCGCCATCGGCACCATGGCGCTGATGGAGTGGTTCGCCGGCCACGCCCCCACCCTGCCGGTCACCGACCACTTCGCCTGGGTCACCGGCTGGACCAGCGACCTGGACGGCCACGAGATCAACCAGGCGCTGGACCGGGGCAAGGTGCAGCACCTGCTGCGCTACAAAGCGCCGCCGGAAGGCGTCACCTGCCCGGTGGTGATGCAGAACCCGCGCTGGGCCAAGCCCTTCGAGCTGTTCCCCGCGCTGCTCGGCACGCCGGGCGCGACCGAGGCCGACCCGAGCCGCATCCTTGCCGTGGTGGCGCCGCTGATGTTCGGCTTCATGTTCGGCGACGTCGGCCAGGGTGCGGTCCTGCTGGCACTCGGGCTGTGGCTGCGCCGGCGCGTGCCGGTGTTCGCCCTGCTGGTGCCCTACGGCGCCATGGCTATCCTGTTCGGCTTTTTGTTCGGCAGCATCTTCTCGAATGAGCACCTGATCCCTGCCCTGTGGATGCACCCCCTCGAGCACCCGCAGGAGATGATGGTGATCGCGCTCGGCTTCGGCATCGTCGTGCTGACCGTCGGCCTGCTGCTGGATGCCCTGGGCGCCTTCTGGCGGCGCCTGTTCGGCTACTGGATGGCGACCCGGGCCGGGATCCTCGTCGCGTACATGGGCATCGTCTTCGCCTTCCTGCACCCGGACTTCCTGCTGCTGACCTGGATCGGCTTCACCTGGTTCGTGCTCGGGAGCGCCCTGACCTCGCAGCACAACAAGTGGCTGGAGATTCCGAAAGCGCTCGGCGAGCTGGTCGAGGGCATGCTGCAGCTGCTCGTGAACACCGTGTCCTTCGTGCGCGTCGGCGCCTTCGCGCTGGCCCACGCCGGCCTGTCCGCCGCCATCATGGGCATGGCGGACGCCACCGGCGGCGGGATCTTCTGGCTGGTGGTCATGATCCTCGGCAACGCGCTGGTCATCGCGCTCGAGGGCCTGATCGTGGGCATCCAGACGACCCGCCTGCTGCTGTTCGAATTCTTCATTCGCTTCCTGACCGCCGAGGGCCGCCAGCTCAAGCCGCTGAGCGGTCCCGGTTCCGCCATCCGACCGACCGGAAGGAGTTCCTCATGAAACTCGGGATGTATCTCGTCGTGGCCATGACGGCCATTGTCGTGGGCCTGGTGGCCACCGCCACCTACCTCTTCATCAGCTCCGGCCTGGCCGGGGCGCAGGAAGCCGAAGCGATCATCGCGATCGACCCCGAGATCATGACCTGGGGCTTCATCGCCGCCGCCGCCTCGGCCGGCCTGTCGGCCGCCGCCGCGGGCTACGCCGTGGCGCAGGTGGGCAGCGCCGCCGTCGGCGCGCTGGCCGAGAAACCCGAGCTCATGGGCCGCGTGCTGGTGATCGTCGGCCTCGCCGAGGGCGTGGCCATCTATGGCCTGATCGTCGCCATCCTGATCCTGGGCAAGATTCCCGGCCTGGCCGGGTGAGGGGCAGGGCCCGGTGACGCAACCCGTGCTCATCAGCGACCGGCTGACCGCGGCGGGCTTCCGCCTCGCCGGCGTGCGCACGCAGGTGACCGAGCCCGCTGACGCGGGGCCCGTGCTGCGCGCGGCGCTCGAGCTCGGCGGCCCGGTGATGATCACCGCGGCCCTGGCGGCGCACGTGCCCGCGGCACAACTGGAGAAAGCCATCCTGGCGGCCGATCCGCCGGTGGCGGTCGTCCCCGATATCGCGCGCAGCCGGGAGCCCGCCGACATGGCGGCCGAGGTGCGGCGCGCGCTGGGAGTCGAGGCATGAACAAAGGCGACGGCGGCATTGTCCGCACCCAGGCCGAGGCCCTCAAGGAGCTGCTGGAGCAGTCCCGCGAGAACCAGTGTCGCGAGCTCAAGGAGCACGCGGCCCTGGAAGCGCGCGAAATCCGGCGGCGGGCGCGGCGCCGGGGCCGGGAGCGGGTCAGCCGGGCGGCCCACGAGGAACGGGCACGGCTGGAACGCGAAGTGCGGCTGGTCGAGGCCGAGATCGAGACCGAGCAGCGGCGGCGTGAGCGGCTGCGGGACCTGGCCCTGATCGAGGCCGGCCACGAGGCATTGCGCGAGACCCTCGCGGGGCGCTGGCGAGCGCGCGACCAGCGGCTGCAGTGGGCCGCGGCGACGCTGCAGGAGGCGCGCGAGGTGCTGTTCGGCCGGGAGTGGGTCCTGGAGCACCCGCCGGATTGGGCCGGGGAAGAAGTCGACGCCGCCATTCTGTTCGCGCGCGAGCAGTGTGGCGCCGAGGTGACGGCGAGCCCGGCGGACGGCCTCGAGGCCGGGCTGCGGATCCGCTGCAAAGGCGCGCTGGTGGACATGAGCGTGGCGGGGCTCATGGCCCACGGCCGCGCGCTCGAGGGCGCGCTGCTGGCGGCGATCGACCGGGTCGAGGCGGACGCCGCCGAAGGAGAGGCATCATGAGCAAGGCCGTCATCCAGTGGATCGGCGGGCCGGTGCTGAAGGCCCGCGTTAAGGCGCCCTTCCACATCCACGAGGCCGTCGCGGTCGGCGAGCAGCGGCTCCTCGGCGAGGTGATCCAGCTGTCGGGAGACGTCATCACCGCCCAGGTCTACGAGGACACCACGGGCCTCCGGCCGGGCGACCCGGTCACGGGCACGGGACTGCCGCTGTCGGTGGCGCTCGGTCCCGGCATCCTCGGCCGCATCTTCGACGGCCTGCTGCGCCCGCTGGGCGATGTCTCGGAGCACTGGTTCAAGCCGGGACTCGGCTCGAAGCGCCACGGCAGCTTCGCGTTCACCCCCTCGGTTGCCGAGGGGGACGAGCTGAACGGCGGGCAGGTGTTCGGCGAGGTGGCAGGCCAGGGTCCCGGTCGCGCCTGCCTGGTGCCGCCCGACGTGTCCGGGCGCGTCGTTTCGGTCGCTGAGGCCGGCGAGTATGCCGAGGACGAGACCGTGCTGGTGCTGGAGGACGCCGAGGGCCGTGAGCGGCAGCTGTCGATGCAGCACGACTGGCCGGTGCGCCATCCCCGCCCCGCGGCGGGCCGGCTGCCGGCCGACGCGCCGATGGTCACCGGCCAACGCATCCTCGACACCCTGT
>JASFEC010000222.1:0-3964 GCA_050125045.1 Gammaproteobacteria bacterium
TACGAGGACCAGGACCGCGTGCGCGACGGCATCACCGATCCGAAGACCGACACCATCGGCGCGGCCTTCATCTACAAGTTCTGAAGCTTCGGCTCAGCACATGCGGGAGGCCCGGCCTGAGCGCCGGGCCTCTTGCGTTTGGGGGGCGCCGGCCGCGCCAGGGCTGCCTTGGCGGCAATGGCATAATCTCGCCTTCGCCCACGACCGACAGGGACCCCGCCATGCCCGCCAGCGATTTCTACACCCGGCAAGACACCGGCGCCTGCCCCATCCACCTGGTCGATGAGGGCGCGCTCGAAGGCGCGCTTGCCGCGTTGACCGATGCCCACCGCAGCTGGGTGCGCAGCACCGGTTGGGAGGGCAAGCCCGGCACGACGCTGGCCCTGCCGGGCGCGGACGGCAGCATGGCGGCGGTGCTCGCCGGGATTGGCGGGCCGGAGCCCTTCTGGGCCCTGGCGGCCCTGCCGGGCCAGCTGCCCTCCGGCGCCTACCGGATCGCGGCCGGAGCGGCCGATCCTGAGCGGTGCGCCATTGCCTGGGGTATCGGGCAATACGCCTTCAGCCGGCGGAGCGAGGACAAGCCCGCGGCGGCGCGCAGGCTGGCCTGGCCGGACGGCGTCGACCCGGCGCCGGTGCTGTCCGCCGTCGAGGCGGACGCCCTGGTGCGGAACCTGGTGAATACGCCGGCCGGTGACATGGGGCCTGCGGACTTGGCGAAGGCTGCCGCGGAGCTGGCCGCCGCCGAGGGTGCTGACTTTCGCGAGGTCGTGGGCGACGCGCTGCTGGCGCAGGGGTTCCCCGCGATCCACGCTGTGGGTCGCGCCAGCGCGCGGGTACCGCGCCTGCTCGACCTGCGCTGGGGCGACCCCTCGCGGCCGCGCGTCACCCTCGTTGGCAAGGGGGTATGTTTCGACACCGGCGGGCTGAATCTCAAGCCGGCGCAGGGCATGCGCAACATGAAGAAGGACATGGGCGGGGCGGCCCACGTGCTCGGGCTGGCGAAGATGATCATCGACGCCGAGTTGCCCTTGCGGCTACGCGTGCTCGTCCCAGCGGTGGAGAACAGCGTGTCGGGCGACGCGTACCGGCCGGGTGACGTGGTTCCGACGCGGGCCGGGCTCACCGTGGAGATCGGCAATACGGATGCCGAGGGGCGCGTGGTGCTGGCGGATGCGTTGGCGCTGGCCGACGAGGAGCAGCCCGAGTTGCTGCTCGACTTTGCGACGCTGACCGGCGCTGCCCGCGTGGCGCTGGGGCCCGACCTGCCGGCGCTCTTCGCGACCGACGAGGGGCTGGCGCAGGCCTGGGCGAAAGCAGGCCTCGAGGGGGGTGATCCGCTCTGGCCCATGCCGCTCTGGGCGCCCTATGCCGCCAATCTCGGGGGCGGTATCGCGGACCTCAACAACATCACCACGGACGGGTTCGCCGGTTCCATCTATGGCGGCCTGTTCCTGCAGCGCTTTGTGCGGCAGGCCGGTGCGTGGGCCCACGTCGACGTCTTCGCCTGGAACCCGCGCAACCGACCCGGCCGGCCGGAAGGCGGCATGAGCCAGGGTGTGCGGGCCGCTTTCCGGCTGCTGGCGGAGCGCTATGCGGGCTGACCCGCGGCGCGGCCCGCCACCCACAGCAGGGCGGCGTAGAAGAGCAGGGCGAGAGGCAGCATCACTACAGCGATCGCGCCAAACAGATAGGGCGCCATCATGAAGGTCGACATCAGCGAGTCCTGGTAATAGAAGAACCAGGGATGGTCCGGCGGGAACACCAGGTCGTGCGCCCAGCCGAAGACCCGCCGCGGCCCGATCAGCAGCACGACTGCGACGCCGGCCGCCACGACCGCCAGGCTCCTGCCCAGCAGCTGCCGCAACCGCGGCAGACGCCAGCCCACGCGGCGTATCAGCAAGAGATGCACCACGAACCAGGCCATGGCCAGCGCCCCTGCCGGCAAGACCCGGTCCAGCAGCCGCGCCACGTCCTGCAGGTGCCCGACCTCGGGCGGGCGCAGCAGCCGGTCGACGGGATGTCCACCGGGGTCGTGATACACGAGTTCCGCCAGCCCTTCGCCGGAGTGGTGCACGGCGTCCACGATCGCGGCGAACAGCCGCGCCCGCTCTTCCGGTGTCGTCTCCTCGAAGCCGCGCTTGTAGCGGTTCTGGGGTGCGAATTGCTGGATATGACCGTGCACGCCGATGGCGTCGTAGAACACCGGGTAGAGGAAGTCCACCGCCGCCAGGCAACGCCAGGCCAGCCAGAGCGCGGCCAGGGCGGCGGCCGGCAGCAGCAGCCAGAGATGGGCGGTGCGCCCCCGGGAGGCCGTCTCAGGCGCCACGGGCGGACGCGGCCAGGCCCGGCTGGTAGGGCACGATGTCCAGCACTTCGCCCGCTTCGTGGCGCTGCTTCATCTCGCGCCAGAATTCGGGTGTCAGCAGGTCGGCATGGTGCTCCATGAACACCTCGAGCTGGCTGGGCTCGAGGCCGAGGAAGTTGATGAACTGCTCCGGGAAAACGTCGTCCTCGTCGACGAAAAACCAGGCCTCGGACTGCATCTCCTCTTCCATGGAGCGGGCGCGCGGCAGCCTGCGGAAGGTGCACTCGGTGACCAGGCAGAGCTCGTCGTAATCGTAGAAGATCACCCGGCCGTTGCGGGTGACGCCGAAGTTCTTCAATAGCAGGTCGCCCGGGAAGATGTTGGTGGCGGCGAGGTCGCGGATGGCCTGGCCATAGTCGAGCACGGCGTGCCGCGCGGCCAGCGGCGAGGCCTCCTCCAGGTAGAGGTTGAGGGGGCGCATCCGGCGCTCCACGTAGCAGTGGTCGACCACCACGTCCTTGCCCTCGAGCGTCACGGTCTGCGAACAGGATTCCAGCAGCTGCTCCAGCAAGGACGGATCGAGACGAGTGCGCGGGAAGCGCAGCTTCTTGAACTCCTGTGCGTCCACCAGCCGCCCCGCGCGGTCGTGGCGGAACACCAGGTAATACTTGTCGAGCACGTCCCTGCGCACGACGGTCTTCGGGTAGGCGAAGCGGTCCCGGATGACCTTGAACACGACGTCGTAGGACGGCAGCGTGAACACCGCCATCACCATGCCCCGGTCCCCGGGCGCCTCGACGAACTGGTCGCGGGAATTCTGGAGATGGCGGAACAGGCTGCGGTAGGTCTCGGTCTTGCCCTGGCGGGCGCGGCCGAGCACCGTGAAGAGCTCGGCCAGCGGCTTGCGCGGCAGGATGGTGCGCAGGAAGACGACGGCGTCGTGCACGGTCTCCAGGTCCGCGTGGAAGTAGCTGCGGGTGAAGCCGAACAGGATGCTGGTGTCGCGGACCGAGGTCAGGAGCGCATCGACCGCCACGCCGTCCTCGGTGTTCCTGAGCGCGATTACCAGCGGCTGGGGCTGCGCGGCGCCCAGCGCCCGCCCGACGAGGTAGGCGCGGGTGTTCTGGTAGAAGATGGGCCGCATGAACTCGACCCGCTCGAGGCGGTCGAGCCCGCCCAGCGGCTCCCAGGCCCGGCCAAGTTCGGCCACGATGAAATCCACGCTGCCCTTGAAGTCCTGCCAGGGCGACTCGAAGGTATGGTCCTCCAGGATCTCCTCGACCATCGCCTCGGGCTGTCCCGCGAGGTCGTAGACATTGAGCTGCTGCGGCGGGCGGATCTTGGACAGCGGGTCCAGGTCCAGCGCGACGAACTCCACTTCGGGGTCCACCCCGACGGTCGCGAACAGCCGGCGGGTGATGGAGCTGAAGAAGGTCTTCTCGAACTCCAGGTCGATGAAGTCCCGGATCTCCTCCTCGAAGCACCGCTTGACCTCCACCCACAGGCCATGGTCCGCGCAGTCGTCGCCGAGCCGCTGGCGCAGCATCGTGACGGTGTGGCCCACATAGCGGTCATAGAGATCGATGCGTTCCTTGGCGTCGTTGCGCCCCGCCACCCAGTCGCGCGTCTCGAAGCGCAGGCGGGCGCGTCGGGTCACCT
>JASFEC010000223.1:0-3963 GCA_050125045.1 Gammaproteobacteria bacterium
GCCCGACACGCTGTTCATCAATATCGGCACCGGTGCTTTCGTGCAACGGGTGGTCGCCGAGGCAGCCAGTGTCGATCCGCGGCTGCTGCGCAGCATTGCGTGGGCCGAGCCGGGCCGCGAGGTGCGTGTCGTGGAGGGCACGGTCAACGGGGCAGGAGCCGCGCTGCAGTGGCTGGCCAGGCGACGCGGCGTACCGCTCGATGAATTGCTGGCAGGCGCGCCACGCTGGCTCGACGAGTCCTGCAAACCGCCGCTGTTCATCAACGGCGTCGGCGGCCTCGCGGCCCCCTTCTGGCGCCCGGACTGCCCTGTCCAGTTCACGGCCGAGACGGGCATCGAGCAAGAGGCGGTGGCCGTCATCGAGAGCATCGTCTTCCTGCTGCAGGCCAATATCGAGGCGATGCTTGGCGGGGCAGCCGAAGCACCGCGGCGAATCCTGGCCACCGGCGGCCTGGCCCGGCTGGACGGCCTGTGTCGACGCCTCGCCAGCCTGTCGGGCCTGCCCGTGGTCCGTCCCGGCGAGTGCGAGGCGACAGCCATGGGGCTTGCCCGCCTGCTGGGGGCGCCGGCGCTCCCCATGAGCCGCCCCGACCGTTTCCAGCCCGGCTCCATGCCCGAGTTGTCGGCACGGTATCGGGCCTGGCGGCGACTGCTGGATTAGCCCCGCCCGGTTCCGCTCGCTAGAATCTGTCGCTTCCCAGATCCCAGGATGACCCCTCCATGAGCCGAGCCCTGATCCCGTTCACTCTCGGCTGCCTTGTCCTGCTTGGCAGCATGTCCGCCGCGGCGCAGACCCCATACCCCGGCCTCGCGCCTTCGCCCCTGCCCGGCCTCGAATACGGCCGTGACATCTACCCGGCGGGCGCCGACCACGACCCCGCCGTACCGTCGCCGGACGATCACCTCGGGTTCCCGGTGGGACAGCGGACTGCCACCCCCGAGCAGGTCGTGGCCTACGCGCGGGCCGTCGCAGCAGCCTCGCCGCGGGTCGAGCTGGTGGAGTACGGGCGCAGCTACGAGGACCGGCCGCTGGTCTACCTCGTGATCTCCAGCCCCGCCAACCTGGCGCGGAAGGACGAGATCAAGGCGGGCATGCAGGCACTGGCAGATCCGCGGGATACCAGCGCCGACGAGCGGGCCCGGCTGATCGAGAACCTGCCCGGCGTGGCCTGGCTCGCCTACTCGATCCACGGCAACGAGAGCTCCGGTTCCGACTCGTCGCTGGTGGTGTTACATCACCTGGCAGCCGACCGCTCCGAGGCCACTCAGCGGTTGCTGCAGGAGCTCGTGGTCATCGTCGATCCCAGCATGAACCCGGACGGCCGGGCACGCTTCGTGAAGGGCCTCGCCGAGTCTCGCGGGACCCAGCCCAACGTCGACGACCAGTCGGTGCTGCACACCGGCTACTGGCCGTACGGGCGGGGCAACCATTACCTGTTCGACCTGAACCGCGACTGGATCTATGCGCGCCATCCCGAGACCCGCGGCCGCATTCCCGAGATCGCCGCCTGGCGGCCGCTGCTCTTCGTGGACGCCCACGAGATGGGCGCCCAGGACACTTACCTGTTCTCGCCGGCGCGCGAGCCGCACAACCCGCACCTGCCGCCGTACCGTCGGCCCATGGGCAACGTCTTCGCGGACGACCAGGCGGCAGCCTTCGACCGCTATGGCTATCCCTATTACTCCGGCGAGTGGCACGAGGACTTTTACCCGGGCTACAGCGACTCCTGGGCGGCTTTGCGGGGCTCGCAGGGGATTCTCTACGAGCAGGCCCGGCTGGCGGAAGACGGCGTGCAACGGCACTCGCTGCTGATCAGCTATCGCCAGTCGGTGCATCAGCAGGTGATCTCCTCCTTCGCGAATCTCGAGACCCTGCGCCGCGAGCGCGAGAACCTGCTGGAAAAGTTCGCCAGCGACCGCGCCGATGTCGCCTCGGCCAGGGGACCCTACGGCAGCCGCAGCTTCGTGATCCTGCCCACGGACAACCAGGGGCGGCTCAACGACCTGCTCGACCTGGCCCGCATCCAGGGCTTCGAGGTGCACCGGCTGACGCGCGAGCTGCGCGTCGGCAGCGCCACCGACCAGCTCGGCCGCGAGCTGCGCGGCGTCGACCTGCCCGCCGGGAGCCTGGTGCTGCGCAACCGCCAGCCGGAGGCGCGCCTGCTGGCCGCCATGTTCGATTTCGACCCGCGCATGTCGGACACCGCCCTCGCCAAAGAGCGGGAGCGGGTGCTCAAGGAAGGGCGCAGCACCATCTACGACACCACCGGCTGGAACATCAGCATGATGTTCGGGCTGGAGGCGCTGGTCGTGCCGCAGCACCTCGACAGCGGGCTGGAACAGGTCGACCTGTCCGCGCCGGCCGCGACGCCGGCGGCGCCGGCCATCGGCCCCGGCACGATCGCATTAGCCGTCTCCGGCGCGGACGACCGCTCGCTGGCCTTCGCCGGGCGCATGATGGAGCGCGGCTATTTCGTCCGCGGCAGCCGCAAGGCTTCGCAACTCGACGGCCAGGCGCTCCCGGTCGGCTCGATCGCCGTGACCCTGGACGACAACCGCGACAAGCCGGACTGGCAGGCGGACGCGCGCACGGTCGCGGGCGAACTCGGCTTGTCCTTGCTGGCCATCGGCCACGGCCGCGCGCCGGGCGACCTGGCGGACCTCGGTGGCCGCGAATGGGACTTGCTGGCCAAGCCGAACATCGCGCTGGTCTCGCGCGGCAGCACCAACATGCTGGATGTCGGCGCGACGTGGTATGCCCTGGACCATCGTCTCGGCGTCCGCCACAGCCGGCTCGACGAGGGCCGTATCGGCGCCATCGACCTGCGGCGCTACAACGTCATCTACCTGCCGGAGCGCTGGGGCCGGGGGGGGCTGCCGGGCGGGCTGTCTGCGGCGCTGGAGGGCTGGGTCCGGGGCGGCGGGACATTGATCGCGGTCGGCAATTCTGCCCGCGCGCTGATGAGCGGCGACGAGCCCCTGGTCGCCACGCGGCCCATCGAGGCCGTGATCGACGAGGACCTGGCCGAGTACCAGGATGCCATTCATCGCGAGTGGCTGGCGGCCCAGCCACTGCCGGATAAGGCCTCGACTTGGGGGCATGCCGCGGTGGCGGAGCTCGATTACCCATGGTTGGGCGCCGGCGAGCTGCCTGAGCCCGAGGCGCGCAAGCGCAACGACGAATGGCAGTCGATGCTGATGCCCTCGGGGGCGCTCGTCGCCACGCGCGTCGATACGACGCACTGGCTGGCGGCGGGCACCGGCGAGGTGCTGCCCGTGCTGTTCTCCGACTCCCCGGTGCTGATGGCGGCCAACCCGGTCGAGGCGCCGTTCCGCATCGGCGTCTACGACCCGGCAGAGGTCGAGGCAACGACCCTCAACTGGGCGCCGGTGCCGGCCGGGCGCGAAGTCCGGGTGCGGATGTCGGGCCTGCTGTGGCCCGAGGCGCGCACGCGCATTGCGTCATCCGCATGGGTCACGCGGGAACGTGTCGGCCGCGGCCAGGTGATCCTGTTCGCCCACGCCCCGGCCTTCCGGGCGGCCCAGCTCGGGGCGATGCGGGTGCTCGAGAACGCGCTGGTGCTTGGGCCGGGGATGGGGACGAGTCAGCCGGTGCCGTTGCCGTAGACGGCGCCGTTCCCGGGCCGACGCGTAGCCGGGGAGCAAGTTCGTCGCCAAGAGAAAGCGGCCGGGCCTGATTCAGGCCCGGCCGCTTGTTTTCAGGTTGCCCTGCGACCAACTACCAGCAGGTCTCCGGTGTCCGCGTGACGCCCGCCAGGTTGACGGTGACCGTAAGAACGCTGCAGGTCCCGCTGAACTGCGCGGTTTCGCGTGCGGCCTGCTTGCCTACGGCAGTGGCGACGATCGTGTAGCCCGTGCGACCGGTTGCCGTGATCGTGTAATCGTACAGGTCGGCTTCGTCCAGCGAAGCCAGCTCGGTGGCGAGGTCGGTGCCGGAGGCAT
>JASFEC010000224.1:0-3942 GCA_050125045.1 Gammaproteobacteria bacterium
CTCGATGAATTGCTGCAACAGCGGCCTGTCGTCCGCCACTTCCGGGAGGGCCCGGCCCAGGTTGGCCTCGAGGTCAACGCCGAGGATCGCCCCGGCGGCCTCGTTCGCCGTGCTGATGCGCCACTCGCGGTCGAGCGAAACGACACCCGTCGACAGGCGGCCCAGGATCACGGCCAGGTAGGCGCGCTGGCTCTCCACGGCCTGCTGGCTCTGGCGCGCCAGTTCCCTCGCGCTGGCGAGCCGCGTGATCATGTCGTTGAAGCTGTGCACCAGGAAGCCCATCTCGTCGCGCGCCGGCAGCGGCAGGCGCGTGTCGAAGTCGCCCTGCGAGACCGCGCGCGTGCCGGCGACCAGGGTCTGGATCGGGGCGGTCAGCTTGCGGGCGAAGAAGAAGGCGCCCCAGACCGCCAGCAGCAGCGACAGCAGCAACACCAGCGTCAGGGTCAGGGTGAGGCTGCGCGTGAACGGGCTGCGCAGGAAGGACAGCTCGCGATACTGGGCATAGGCTTCCTGCACCGAATCGGCCAGGACGCCGACACGTTCCGGGACAGGGAACAGGCCCTGCAGGACACGCATCTCGTCGAGCGGATGCTGCGCCGGGATCGCGACCGCGCTGCGGATGACATAGCCCTCCCGCACCGGGTCGAGGCTGACGAAGGGGCGGCCCTGGCGGATCTGCAGCATGACTTCCTCGGTCGGCACCGCCGGCAGCTCAGTGAGGCTGAGATCCGAGGAAAGGGCGACGATGCGACTGCTCTGGCCGACCACCGTCAACTCGGTGGCGCCCGCGCCGCGGCGCGCGAACTCCAGCTGCACGCCGAGCTCCCGGTCGTCGATCCCGCTGAGCGAGCCCGCGATCTGCCGGGTCGCCTCGAGATGCTCGCGCATGCGGGATTCGAGGGTGGCACGGGACAGCTCCAGCGCGTCGCCCAGGCCCGCCTCCACGTTGACGTCGAACCACGTGTCGATGCCGCGGCTGATGAACTGCACCGAGAAGTAATAGACCAACCCGAGCGGCACCACGGCGAGCCCGACGAAGATCGCGACCATGCGCGAGGCCAGCCGGGAGCCGGGTGTCTGGCTGCGGTACTCCCGCACGAGGCGCACGAGATTGGAGATGATCAGGGCGAGCAGCACTACGGCGCCCGCGATGTTGAGCAGCAGAATCCAGTTGTAGATCTCGCCGAAGCGATCGGCGCTCTCCACCGTGGAGGCGATGAAGAGCAGGGCCGCGAACAGCAGCCCCAGGCCAAGCAGGCCGAAGGTGGCGACACCCCAGCGCTTCAGCGTCCCAGTCGCCACCGCACCCAATCGCTCTCGACGCGCCAGTTGTTCCAGAACACGCGGATCACCGCCAGGGGCCCACGCGCACCCTTGATATCGACGATCGCCCGCACTTCGACGAAATATCGCTCGTCGGCGTCGAGCAAGGCGTCGTCGATCAACGGCAGGCCGCGCACCTGGCCGAGCCGCGCCAGCGCGGCGGTCAGCGAGGCATAGCTGGCCTGTTCGCCGCTGTTCAGGTTCCGCAGTATGTAACGCTCGGTGAGGGCATGGTACTGGAGCTGATAACGCTGCTTCAGTTCCGCGAACTCCGCGTCCCAGATGATGCGGCGGCTCTCCTCCACGCGAATGACGAGCTCGACGTCCAGCTGCAGGCCGCTCGCCAGCGCGTCGAGGGCAGTTCGGTTGAGCTGGTAGTCCACGTCGGCGTCGAGGTACCAGACCCCGTCATCCAGGCGGGTCGTGGCATTGGTCACGACGAGGCCGTCGTCCGCCGCGAGCGGATGCGCCTGGCACAGCACGAGGAAACAGGCGGCCAGCAGGAGCCGCCATGTCCAAGTGTCTTTACCCCGCCGCGCTTGCTGCATCGATTCCTGCCTGGGCCGGCCTCAGGAGGCAAGCATAATAAAAGCCATCCACCCCTGCCTCACCCGTCAACAGCTGGCGCCCCGGTCCGGAGCGCCGGCCCCAGCCCGGCTCGCCGAGATCCACCGCCCGCGCCTCGGGATGTCGGGCCAGGAAAGCGGCGGCCTGCCCCGCGTTCTCGGCTTTCAGCACCGAGCACGTGGCGTAGAGCAGCCGGCCGCCGGGCGCGAGCAGCGGCCAGAGGGCGTCCAGCAGCGCGGCCTGCCGGGCCGCCAGCGCTCCGATGTCGGCCGGCCGGCGGAGCAGCTTGATGTCCGGATGGCGCCGGATCACGCCGCTGCCGGAGCAGGGCGCGTCCAGGAGGATGCGCTCGAAAGGCCGGCCGTCCCACCAGCCGGCCGGGTCGGCCGCGTCCCCCGCCACGAGGCTTGCCGAGAGGCGGAGCCGCGCGAGGTTCTCCCGCACCCGCTCCAGCCGGTCCGGGGCTACGTCGAGCGCGGTCAGGTCGATGTCGGGGCTGCGTTCCAGCAGGTGGCACGTCTTGCCCCCGGGGGCGGCGCACGCGTCGAGCGCGCGCATGCCCGGCTCGGGCGCCAGCAGGCAGGCCGCCAGCTGCGCGGCTCCGTCCTGGACCGAGACTTCGCCCTCGGCGAAGCCCGGCAGGGCGTCCACCGGCCGGGGGCTCTCCAGCCGGAGGGCCTCCGGGGCGGGAACCCAGGGCGCCGCAACGGCGCCGTCTGCCTGCAGGCGCGCAAGCCAGTCGTCCCGCTTTACCCGCGCGGCGTTCACGCGCACCCACATCGGTGCCTGGACGTTGTTGGCCGCGACGACGCTCTCCCAGTCACGCGGCCAGTCGCCCGCAAGCAAGTCCAGCCACCAGCGCGGATGCGCATGCACGACCTCGGGGTCGCGTGCGAGACGCGCCTTGAGGGCGTCCCGCTCCCGCAGCCAGCGGCGCAGGCACGCATTGAGGAGTCCGGCATGACGGTCACGCCCCAGCATCCGGGCGGCGTCGACGGTTACCGCCACGGCGGCATGGTCCGGCACGCGAGACGCCTCGAGCTGGTAGAGCCCCAACGCCAGCAGTGCCCGGACCTCGCTCTCCCGGCGCGGCAGGGGGCGGGCAAGCAGCAGGCCCGCCCAGCGCTCCAGCCGCGGATAAAGCCGCAGGGTGCCGTAGGCCAGCTGCGCCGCCAGGGCGCGGTCCGCGTCGGGCAGCCCTTTCGCCGCTGCACCGAGACCGTCGTCCAGAGAGCGCCCCGGGCCCAGCACACCGGCGACGGCGCGGGCGGCGGCAGCCCGGGCAGCGGTGCCGGCGCTCACTCGGCCAGCTGCTCGCCGAGCATCGCCCGGCCGTTGAGGAACTCGCGGGCGGACAAGATCCGCCCCCCCGGTACCTGCAGTTCCAGCGCGCGCACGCTGCCCTCGCCGGCGGCGATGTCGACGCCCGCCGGGCCGGCGCACCAGACCCGGCCCGGCCGGCCCTCGCGCTCGGGTATGGCCCGGGCGCGGTGCAGCTTGAGCCGTTGCCCCCGCCAGGTGGTCCAGGCGCCGGGCCGCGGGGAGAACGCCCGGATCTGGCGAGCCAGCTCGGTCGCCGGGCGGCCCCAGGCGAGCTCGGCATCCTCCGGGACGATCTTGGGCGCATAGGTCGCAGCGGCCGAATCCTGCGCCCGGGGCGACAACCGTCCGGCCAGGATGTCCGGCAGGGTCGCTGCCATGAGCTCCGCGCAAAGCCGCGCCAGCCGGTCGCGAAGCTCGCCGGCGGTTTCCACTTCGCCGATGTCCAATTTCTGTATTTTGTATACCGGACCTGTGTCCAAGCCTTTGTCCATCAGCATTATGGACACCCCGGTCGTGCTGTCGCCGGCGAGGATGGCGTGCTGGATGGGGGCTGCGCCGCGCCAGCGGGGCAGCGCCGAGGCGTGCCCGTTGACGCATCCGGCCGGGGGCAGCGCGAGGATGCTTCGGGGCAGGATGAGCCCGTAGTCCACGACCACCAGGGCATCGGGGCGCAACGCTCCGAGCGCGGCCTCGGCCTCCGGCGTGCGCAGGCTGGCGGGGGTCAAGACC
>JASFEC010000225.1:0-3916 GCA_050125045.1 Gammaproteobacteria bacterium
CGGTCTTCCTGACCTGGCCGCCCAACTCGCCGGCGCGACGCTTCACGTCGCGACGCAGCTTTTCGTCCCGGTAGAAGTACGCGCCCAGTCCGCCGATCACGGCGCCGGCCACGAAGGGAATGAGGTGGATTGCCATGGCTGTTTCCTCCGTCTAGTGATCGCGGCTGCCGGCGGCAGCCGTCATGGTTTCGCTGGGCAGGGCGTGCGGTCCCGGCGTAGGCTCGCCGAGCCCCCGCAAGGCGCGGACCAGCAGCCCTACCGTGGTGCCGTTGTGCATGATCGCGGAAGCGACCGGCGAGACCATGCCGAGCGCGGCGCCGATCATGACCCCGGTGTTGATACCGATCGCGGCGCGATAATTCGAGGCGATGAGCTTCATCGTCCGTTGCGAAATGTCCACGGCGTCGAGCAGCAGGCCAAGGCGGTCCTCCAGCAGCACGACGTCGGCCGTCGCGCGGGCCAGTTCGGCACCCCGGGACATCGCGATGCCCACGTCCGCGGCGACCAGGGCGGGGCCGTCGTTGACGCCGTCTCCGACGAAGGCCACCTTGCGCCCCTCGGCGCGCAACTGCTCGATCACCCCGGCCTTGTCTTCGGGCACCTGCTCCGCGAACACTTCGTCGAGGCCAAGTTGCCGCGCCATCGCGTCGGCGCGCTGCTGGTGGTCGCCGGTAAGCAGCACGAGATGCTTGACCCCCAGGCGCCGCAGCCCGTCGAGGACCTCTGCAGCATCTTCACGCACCGTGTCGCGCAGTGCGATCAGCCCGATGGGCTCATGTCGCGTGCCGATGTAGAGCAGGGTCTTGCCTTCGGCCTCGAGGGCCTCAATGTGGCTGCGGAACAGGTCGAAGGACAGGCCCTCGTGCTCCTCGACATCGTGCCGGCTGCCGATCAGGAGGTGGTCGCCGTTCACCGGGCAGCTCATGCCGTGGGCCACCAGGTACTCGACTTCGCCGTGGTCGATGTGATTCAGGCGCTCTTCCCGTGCCTTGCGCACGATGGCCTCGGCGATGGGGTGGGTCGCATGCTCCTCGATCGAGGCAGTCACTGCCAGCAGCCGGTCGCGGGGCCAGCGCTCCGGATCCAGGACGACGACGTCGGTGACTTCCAGGTCGCTGTGGGTCAGCGTTCCGGTCTTGTCGAACACGACGGTATCGACTTCGGCGAGTCGCTCGACCGCCTCGCCGCCCTTGAGCAGGATCCCTTCGGAAGCGGCCCGGTACATGCCGGACTTGAAGGCCAGCGGCGTGCCCAGCTTGAGAGCGCAGGAGTAATCCACCAGGAACACCGAGGACAGGCGCCGCTCGTCCCGGGTCAGCAGGTAGATCAGGGCGCCCGTGCCGAGCGTCAGGTAGACGCGCCGGTCGGCCATGCGTTCGGCCAGGCGCTGGGTCTCGGAACTCTGCTGCAGCGAGTCGTCGATGAAGCGCGCGATGCGGGCCGTGGTCGTGTCCTCACCAACGTGGCGAGCCTCGATGCGCAGGCGCCCGTCTTCCACCACGGTCCCGGCGATCACGCGGTCCATGACTTCCTTGCGCACCGGCACCGACTCGCCGGTGATCGCGGCCTGGTTGACCAGGGCCGTCCCGTCGAGCACCAGGCCGTCGATGGCGATCTTCTCGCCCGGGCCCACCTGGACGCGATCGCCGGCCGCGATCTCGTCGTCCGGCACCTGGACCAGGTTGCCGTCTCGCTCCACCCAGGCGAGCACCGGGTCGGGCCGCAGCAGGCGGCGCAACATCAGGTCCGATTTACGCTCGGTCCGCTTCTCCAGGAACTCGCCCAGGTGCATCAGGAAGTCGGTGACGTTGGCCGTGAGGTACTCCCCGCGCCACGCCGACAAGCCGATCGCCGTGGCGTCCAGCACCTCGATCTTGATGCCGCGGTGGATGAGGGTGTCCAGGCCCTTGAACAGCGTGCCGCTGATGTTGAGAAAGGTCAGCAGGCGCCGCATGGGCGGCGACAAGAACGGCAGGGCGAGGATCAGCAGCCCGGTGGCGAGCATCGGCCCGAGCTGGGCGTGCTCGGCCGGCTCGGACTCCCCGTTCGGGATGCGTTCGCGCCGCAGTCCCCCGAGCAGGGCCAGCACGGCGGCCCGGGTCGCCGGGCGGCCGTCGTATTCCAGGACGATCGAGCGCGCATGGCGGTTGACGCGCACTGCGCCAACGCCGCGGATGGACTCCAGCCAGGTTTCCAGCCAGGAGAAGTCAATCAGCGGATCCACCAGCATGGGCAGCCGGAAGCGCAGGCGCACCGGCGTTTCATGCACGAGCCGCAGCCCGTTATCGGCCGACCTTACAGGCGTGTCCATGGCGTCCTGGCGTGCCGGTTGCGAGTGCCGGCAGGCCGCTCAGTCGCTGTCCCGGGCGCTCGCTGCATGCAGCTCCGCTTCGGCGTCACGGAACCGTTCCTTCATCTCCTCGACGCCGCCCTGCAGCAGCGACCAGGTCTTCACCGCGCCCCGGATCGCGGCCTGCTGGACCTCCGGATTGCTGAGCAGGTAGGCCGCCAGAGCGCCGATTGCAGCGCCCTTCAGGAACCGCGTGTTGGCGATTGGCGGGGGCATCGGGGCCGGCGGCTGCATTCCCGCGGGCGCGCCGGGGTAATAGCCGGGCGGCGCGAAGCCGGGCTGGTAGTAGCGCGGGTCATTCATGGCCGGGCTCCTTGCGTTGCTCCGTGAGCACGTACATCACCGCCGTGCCGGTGGCGAAAGTGGCGGCCAGCGAGAGGGCCGGGTAGCGCGTGAACATGCGGCCGACCGCGGTCGCGGCTGCGGTGGCGACGCCTGCAGTCAAGCCGAGCTTGGCGGTGCTGGTCACGGCCTGCTGCCAGTTGGTCTCGTCCTTGCGCAGGCGCTGCAGGTTCAGCGCCGCTGCACCGGTCGCGCCGATGAGCGCCCCCGTGCGGGCCGCGTTCAGCAGGAAGTACAGGTCTTGCCGCTGCTGCCAGGCCTGTTGCTGTTCGTAGGACATCTGCGCCATGGGGTAGTAGTGCTGGGTCATCGGCCTTGCTCCTCTTCGCTCGCCGGCTGGCCGCCGCTCGAGTCTCCCTCTTCCGTGCCGTCTTCGCCGAAGCCGGCCAGGCCGGCCTTCATGGCGTTGGCGGTTCTCGCCGCGCCCCCCAGCAGCGCCCCGCGCAATTCTTCGTTGGTCATCAGCAGCACGATGGCCGCCCCGACCAGCGCGCCCTTCCAGAACTCGCCGTCGTTGAAGTTCATGAAACCCTTCAGGGCGCCGAGCCCGCTCTGGTCCGCAAACTCGTTCATCGCGGCAGAGAAACCGGCGGCTGCGGGGTCCGGCCCCATCCCCGGCCCCATCCCCGGCTGCGGCCCATACCCGGGCGGATAGCCGCCCCAGCCGGGAATCTGCGCCCCTGGCGGTGGGCCGTAGGCGAAACCGGGCCCCTGAGGGCCCCACTGGTAGTGCATGCCGGGCCCGGGTCCGAAGGGTCCTGCGCCCATGCCCTGGTGCATGCCCGGGCCCTGGGGCCCGGGTCCCATGCCGGGGCCTTGAGGCCCTCCGGCCGGGCCGCCCTGGCCCATGCCGGCGCCCGGAGATCCATGCTGGTTATGGTCCATCTCGTTCATCCTCTGTCACAGGGTTGCGTTCGTCCCGCGCCGCGGCTACGGCGGGAGCCAGTTCGTGTTCCAGCAGGCGTCGCAACAGCGCCACGGCGACCGGTTCGTCGCCGTGGATCAGCGTCTCCCACCATTCCGGCCTGATCGTGGCCGGGCGGTACTCGACGGTCAGCGACCCCGCCCGCGGGTTGGCGCGGAAGTCGCGGATGCCGTCGAGAGCCGCGAGAACGCGCTCCAGCGCTTGCCCGTCAATCGCGCCGAGATCCTTGACGATGCCGGGTCCGGCTAGCAGGCGGATGCGGCCAGGGATGTGGTGCGCGATCCGCAGATGACGGCGCA
>JASFEC010000226.1:0-3905 GCA_050125045.1 Gammaproteobacteria bacterium
GCGGCGGGCTCGTTCAAGACGCTGGCCACGGCCCTGCAGGCGGCAGGCCTGGTCGAGACCCTGAAGGGCGACGGCCCGTTCACCGTCTTCGCGCCGACAGACGAGGCGTTCGCCGCGCTGCCCGAGGGCACCGTGGAGTCGCTCCTCGAGCCCGAAAATCGCGACCAGCTGGTGGCGGTGCTCACCTACCACGTGGTGCCGGGCAAGGTCACTGCCGCCGAGGTGGTGAACCTGACCGAGGCCGCCACCGTGAACGGCGCCAAGGTCTCGATCGCCGTAGTAGACGGCGCAGTCAAGATCGACGACGCGACGGTGATTCAGCCGGACGTGATGGCGAGCAACGGCGTCATTCACGTCGTCGACCAGGTCATCCTGCCCAAGAACTGAGCATCGTTCCTCTCGACTGCTCTGCGGCGGCGTCCTTCGGGACGCCGCTTTTTTTGCCCGAGGTATCCGCTAGTCGCGCGAGTGAAGCGCCGAGCCGAGCAGGCGGGCGGTGATGTCGACGATCGGGATGATGCGGTCATAAGCCATGCGGGTGGGGCCGATCACGCCGAGCACGCCGACCACCTCGCCTTCCACTGAGTACGGGCTGGCCACGACGCTCACCGACTCGAGCATGTGGTAGCCCGATTCCTCGCCGATGAAGATCTGCAGGCTCTCGGCAGCCAGGCACTTGTCCAACAGGTGCAGGATATCGCGTTGCCGGGCGAAAGCCTCGAACAAGCTGCGCAGTCGCTCGACATTGGACAGCTCCGCGAACTGCATCAGGTTGGTCTCCCCGGCCAGCACGAAACCCTGGTCAGGCTCGTCGACCGTTTCGAAGGCCTGGCGCGCCAGGGCGATAGCCTCCTGCATCATGCTGTTCATGGTCTCGCGCGTGTCGGCCAGTTCCGCCAGCAGCTTCTCCCGCACGGAGGTGAGCGACTGCCCGCCGAACTGCTCGTTGAGATAGTTGGCGGCGACGCGCAGCTCGTCCGCGCTGTAGTCCCGGTCCATGTGCAAGATGCGGTTCTGGACTTCTTTTTCGTCGATCACCAGGATCGCGAGGATGCGCTTGTCCGAGAGCGGCAGGAACTCGACCTGCCTTAGGGCGGCCTGGCTGCGACGGGGCATCGTAACCACCCCCGCCATCCGGGTGAGCGCGGAGAGGATATTGGAGGCGGAGCCAACGATGTCGCCGTCGCCGGTGCGCACGGCGTCCATTTCCGCCTGCAGGCGGCGGATCTCCGCGTCCGTCATCGGCTGGACCTTGATCAGGGCGTCCACGAACAGGCGAATACCCTTGGGCGTAGGGACGCGGCCCGCGGAGGTGTGCGGCGCGGCCACCAGGCCCATCTCCTCGAGGTCGGACATCACGTTCCGGATCGTGGCCGGCGAGAGGTCCAGGCCGGAGTCCCGGGACAGGGTCCGTGAGCCCACCGGCTGGCCCTCGCGAATGTACCGCTCGACCAGCACCTTGAGCAGGTGCCGGGCGCGGTCGGACAGTTCGGTGTCGAGAGGCTGGCTGGGCATGAGCGGTGGTTCTCCGTGGCTCTGCGCCACTTGCGCCTCGCGGGCTGCATCGGCAGCCCGGGGTCGAAGCAAGTTAGCAACGCGAAAATCGCGCCGTCAAGGCACGACGCGGTTACCGCACACGCGGCGCTCGACGCGGAAACGCGCCGCCGGAACCCGTTTCGCGGCTGGCCCGCGCATGGCCCTTCGTGCTACAAGAACCGGCCGAAGGAAACGCCGGAAACCCGATGCGCCGCAGCTTCAAGACGATTGCACTGACCGGGAAATACCGTGATCCGAGGGTCGGCGACTCCCTGCTCATACTGGCGCGACATCTCGAGTCGGCCGGCGTGCGCGTCCTGCTGGACCCGGCCATCAAGATGGAGTTCCCGGGCGTCGGCGTGGAGACGGCCGCGGCGGAGGAAATCGGGGACACGACGGACCTCGTGATTGCCGTTGGCGGCGACGGCACGATGCTGTACGCGTCCCGCATGGTGGCCGGTCGCGACGTGCCGCTGCTCGGAATCAACCGGGGCCGGCTGGGTTTTCTCGCGGACATCACGCCTGGCGAGATGATCCGCCGCCTCGATGAAGTGCTGGCCGGAGACTTCGAGGAAGAACGCCGGCTGATGCTCGAGGCGGTGATTGACAACGGCGATGCCCCGCCGCGGCGCGCCCTGGCTCTCAACGATGTGGTACTGCAGAAGCGTGATACCGGCCGGATGCTCGATTTCGAGAACTGGATCGACGGCGTCTACGTCAACACGCACGGCGGCGACGGGCTGGTGATCGCGACGCCGACCGGCTCGACGGCCTATGCACTGTCGGGCGGCGGCCCGATCATCCATCCCAGCCTCGAGGCCATCGCGCTGGTCCCCATTTGCCCGCACACCTTGTCCGATCGTCCGATCGTGGTGCGCGCGGATGCCCGCATCGAGGTCCGGGTGCTCCAGCGGCCGGACACCGGCGCCGAGGTCTCCTGCGACGGGCTCCCGCTCGGCGAACTGAAGACTGGCCAGCGCCTGCTGGTCGCGGCCGCCGAGGAGCGCGTGGTACTGATCCACCCCCGCGGCCATGACTATTTCCGCCTGCTGCGCTCCAAGCTGCACTGGGGGCGCGGCAGCCAGAGCCGCTTCGACGGCGGCGCCGACGGCTGAGCCGATGCTGACCAGCGTCGCGGTCCGGAACTTCGCCATCATCGACCAGGTTTCCCTGGAGCTGGGGCCGGGCCTGACGGTCCTCACGGGAGAGACTGGCGCGGGCAAGTCCATCCTCGTCGACGCGCTCGGCCTGGTGCTCGGCGACCGGGCCGACGCTGCCGCTGTGCGCCACGGCGCCGACCGTGCCGAGATCACGGCCACCTTCGACCTCGGCGGCCTGCCGGGGGCGGCCGAGTGGCTGGCGGAGCGCGAACTGGATGCCGACGACGAATGCGTGCTGCGACGCGTGGTGGGTGCCGAGGGCCGCTCCCGCGCCTGGATCAACGGGGCGCCAGCCACGCTCCAGACGCTGCGCGAGCTCGGCGAGATGCTGGTGGACATCCACGGCCAGCACGAGCACCAGTCGCTCGGGCGCGCGGCCGTGCAGCGGGAGCTGCTGGACGCGCGGCTCGAGGAGCCTGCCCTGGCCGGAGCGACGCGAACAGCCTGGAGCGACTGGCGCGACGCGGTGGCTGAGCGTGACCGTCTTAACGCGGCCGGCCGCGATCGGGAGCAGCGTCTCGACCTGCTGCGTTACCAGTTCCGGGAGCTTGACGCCTTCGCGCCCGAATCCGGCGAGAGCACCAGGCTCGAGACGGAGTACTCGCAGCTGGCCAATGCCGGGCGCCTGGCCGAAGGCGCGGCCGGCGCGCTGGAACTCGTTTACGAGAGCGAGACTGGCTCCGCGCACGCCGCAGTCAGTCGAGCTGCCGAGCAGCTGGCGTCGCTCCTGGCGCTCGATCCGCGCCTGGAGGCCCCGCACCGGCTGCTCGCCGAGGCGGAGATCCAGCTGGCCGAAGCTGCGGCCGAGTTGCGCAGCTATGTCAGCGACCTCGAGATGGATCCCGCGCGCCTCGACGCGGTGCAGGAGCGACTGGAGGGACTGAAGGACCTGGCCCTTAAGCACCAGGTCGGCAGCGACGAGTTACCCGGACGACTCGACGCCCTGGCGCAGGAGATCGAGGAGCTCGAGCAGGCGGAAGTCAGGCTGGGGCAGGCGGACGAGCGGGTAGCGGCCGCCGAGGTAGAATACAGGGCTGCCGCGGAACGGCTCGCTCGGGCCCGGGGCGAGGCCGCCGCCACGTTCTCGGGTCGCGTCACGGCCCTGATGCACCAGCTGGGGATGCCCGGCGGGCGCTTCGAGGTCGCAGTGGAACACGCCCCGGAAGCTGCTCCCCAGCCTCACGGACTGGACGAGATCGAGTTTCGGGT
>JASFEC010000227.1:0-3898 GCA_050125045.1 Gammaproteobacteria bacterium
GCGAACAGACCATGCGCGTGCTGACCATTTTCGCCATCGCCTGCCTGACGCTCGCGTCCATCGCCGCCTGAGGCGGGAGGAGTCACCCATGGAAGGCGAGTGGAACGACACCCAGCCTATCTACCGTCAGCTGCGCGACCGCGTGGTGAAGATGATCCTCGAGGGCGTACTCGGCGACGGCGACGCGCTGCCCTCGGTCCGCACGGTGGCGGCCGAGTACCGGCTCAATCCCCTGACGGTGCTGAAGGGTTACCAGGAGCTCGTCGACGAGGGCCTGGTGGAGAAGCGGCGCGGCCGCGGCATGTTCGTCCGCGAGGGCGCCCGCAAGGCGCTGGTCAAGGACGAGCGGCAGGCGTTCCTGGACGAGCAGTGGCCGGAGGTGGTGCGCACCATCCGGCGGCTGAAGCTGGATCTGGATGAGTTGCTGGTGCTGGCGCGCCGGCAGCTCGATGATGAGGAGAAGGCGAAGTGAGCACCGTGATTCGCGCCCGGGGACTGGCCCGCCGCTACGGCAGCACTGTGGCCCTGGATAACGTCGACTTCGAGATCGGGAGCGGTCGTATCGTGGGTATGATCGGGCCGAACGGCGCCGGCAAGACGACCGCGCTGAAGGCCATCCTGGGCCTGGGACATTTCGACGGGCAGCTGGAAGTGCTGGGCCTGGACCCCCGCCGCCAGCGCGCCGAGCTGATGCAACAGGTCTGCTTCATCGCCGACGTCGCCGTCCTGCCGCGCTGGCTGAGGGTCCGCCAGGCGCTGGATTTCGTCGCCGGGCTGCACCCGCGGTTCAACCGCGAGCGCGCCGAGGCCTTCCTGGCGCGGACCGAGATCAAGCGCCAGAGCAAGATCAGCACGCTGTCCAAGGGCATGATCGTGCAGCTGCACCTGGCGCTGGTGATGGCCATAGACGCCCGCCTGCTGGTGCTGGACGAGCCGACGCTCGGCCTCGACATCATCTATCGCAAGGATTTCTACGCGGCGCTGCTGAACGACTACTTCGACGGCGAGCGGACCATCCTCCTGACCACCCACCAGGTGGAGGAGGTGGAGCATATCCTGACGGACCTGATGTTCATCAGCCACGGCCGGCTGGTGCTGGACGAGTCCATGGAGGCGCTGGGCGAGAAGTATCTCGAGCTGGTCACGCGGCCGGACCAGGCCGAGGCGGCCCGCCGCCTGGGCCCGCTGTCCGAGCGGCAGGGCCTGGGCCGGCATGCCTTCATTTTCGAGAACCGCAGCCGCGACGAACTCGCGCCGCTGGGCGAACTGAAAGTGCCGGGCGTGGCTGACCTGTTCGTCGCCAAGGTCAGGAGGGACGCGTCGTGAACCAGATGATGACTCTGTTGCGCCGGGAGCTGGTCGAGCATCCCGCCAGCTGGATGGTCCCCGCGGTGTTGGGCGGGCTGTTCGTCGTCGCCGCCCTGTTCGCCGTGTTCGGCATCGCGCGGGTCGGGATCGACGAGATCCAGTTCAGCTCGGACTTCGTCGTCGAGGACGTAGACGCGCCGACCGTGCGGGCGGCCCTGATGGTCATGTTCCTGCCCATCGCGACGCTGTTCTCCGGGGTGATCAGCGTGATCATCGCCTTCTACCTGCTGGACGCGCTGTACGCGGAACGCAAGGACCGCAGCATCCTGTTCTGGAAGTCACTGCCCGTCAGCGACCTCAAGACCGTGGGTTCGAAGTACCTCACGGGCCTGCTGGCCATGCCGCTCCAGGCGCTGGCGCTGTTCGTCGCCACTGCGGTGCTGGTGTGGCTCATCGTGGGCCTGGCGGGCGCCGTGGCCGGTACCGGCCTGTTCCTGTTGCAGGGACCGCCGGCATTGCTGCAGGCGGTGATGGTGATGGCCTACGGGCTGGTCGCGTTCGGCCTCTGGCTCGCTCCCGTGCACGCCTGGCTGCTGCTGGTTTCAGCCTTCGCAAAGCGTGCCGTGCTGGCCTGGGCGGTGTTGCCGCCGTTGCTGGTCATCGTCGCCGAGAAAGTCCTGTTCGACACCAGGTACTTCGCCCTGCTGCTGGCGCAGCGCCTGGCGGGCGGCATGGAGCTGGCCTTCAGCGGCAAGGGTAACGCCGCCATCGTGTCGGAGGACGAGGGCTTCTCGGCGGTTTTCCCAGCCATGACTGAACTGCTGACGCCGAGCCGGTTCCTGGCGGCACCCGCGCTCTGGGGAGGCCTGGTAGTGGCCGCAATATTCTTGGTCGGCGCCGTCTGGTTGCGGCGCTGGCGCGACGATGCCTGACCGTGCGCCTGGCGCGCAGTAACGTTTCCCAATTGGAGGTTCCACAGCCATGCAGACGAAATTCAAGACATCCCTGGTGCCGGCCCTGGCGCTGTGCGCCGCCACCCTTGCCGCGAGCGGCTGCGTGGTGGTGGTCGACGGGGAAGGCGTGCACCGCGGCAAGAGCGACGTGGAATGGGCGAACGTGAGCGAGCCCGCCGCGGAGACGTCCACCGTTGCCGACGGCAGCCTGGCGCGGGAAGTCCGGAGCCGGTTCATGGCAGACACCAGCCTCGCGGAGCAGGACATCACCGTTTCCTCGAGCGGCGATATCGTGACCCTGCACGGGCGGCTCGACGACCCGGTATTGCTCGAGCATGCGCTGCGGGTCGCCTCGGAGGTTCCCGGCGTGACCCGGGTGGTGTCCCGGCTGACTGTCGAAATGGAGGGACAGTGAAATGAAGGCTTACGACAAGTTATGGCCCGCCATCGTGGCGCTGGCCCTGCTCATTGCATTGCCGGCCACCGCCGCCGAGCGCGCGGTCGAGCTGGAGCTCGATGCTGCCGCGCTGCGAGTCACCAACCTGGCGGGCTCGGTGCGCATCGTGCCCGGCAGCAGGCTGGTGCTGCGCGCCAGCATCAAGGCGGACAGCACCTCGATTGCCGATGGCGTCGCGTTCGAACAGGATCGCGACGGCGACACCGCCAGCGTCACCGTCCGACTGCCGGACGGCGTGGATGAGGTGCGCTACGAGGACGACCAGTTCCGGCGCCTCGACGTCCGACTCGACTACGAGGGTGAGCGGATCCGCGTCCGCAGCAACGAGGGCGAGCGACTCCGCGTCGACCTCGAGCTGGAAGTGCCCCAGGGCGCCGCGCTGGAGCTGCGCCAGGGCGTGGGCGAGATTCGCGTCTCCGGCGTGGACGCCGACCTGGAGCTGAGCCTGAACTATGGCCAGTTGCGGGCGGCTGACGGCCAGGGTGTGCTGGTTGCCGTGACTCGCTCCGGTGATATCGAGGTCACCAGCCAGCGGGGACAGCTCGACGCGCGGTCCGGCTCCGGCGACCTGCGGATCGAGAACATCCTCGGTACGACCCGCGCGCGCACCGGCTCGGGTGACGTGACGCTGCGCGGCGCCGATGGCGACATGCAGGTCGAGACCGGCTCAGGCGACCTCCGGCTGGGCGACGTCATCGGCTCGCTGCGGGGGCGGACGGGCTCCGGCGATGTCGAGATCATGAATCTCGGCGCCGGCGCGCAGCTGGACATCGCCACCGGCTCGGGCGACGTGGGGGCTGCGGGCGACCTGGCCGCCCTGCGAGACGTGACCATTCGCACGGGCAGCGGCGACGTCGACCTGCGCAGCAACGCGCCGCTGTCGCTCCGCCTCAGCCTGGCCACCGGCAGCGGCGGCATCAGGGTCGACGTGCCGATGATGGGGGACGTGGAATCCGGCCGCCGGAGCTTCAAGGCGACCGTGGGCGCTGGCGAGGGCGAAGCCCGCATCAACACGGGCAGCGGCGACATCTACATCAAGGCGCCTTGAGGGCGCGCGGCCGGCCTAGAGGCTGATCCGCACCGCTTCGGCAACGCGTCGCGCCCTGGCCCGTGCCTCTTCGAGGCTCTCCCCGCGGGCCAGGGCCACGCCGAGCCGGCGCCGGCCGCGAATCTCGGGCTT
>JASFEC010000228.1:0-3897 GCA_050125045.1 Gammaproteobacteria bacterium
GGAGGTGTTCGGGCGGCTGCGGTCGCTGACCGAGCACGAGGGCCCCGCCACCGACGCCTTCCTGGCGGCGCTGCTCGACTGGGCGCGGACGTCGGGCACCCTCACCGGCCGCGCCTCGCCGTCGACAGTGCACATTTCGACGCTGGACGAGGAAGGACTCGCCTGTGCCGTGACGGCATCCTCGGGCTATGGCTCCGGGGTAATGGTGCCGGACACCGGCATCTGGCTGAACAACTGTCTCGGCGAGCTCGAGCTGAACCCCCAGGGCTTCCATGCCCTGCCGCCCGGCAAGCGCATGGGCTCCAACATGTCGCCCATTGCCGCCCGTGGCCCCGGGGACGCCATGCTCACGCTCGGCAGTCCCGGCGCCGAGCGGATCACGACGGCGCTGCTGCAGGTGCTGCTGAACTTGATGCGGGTCGGCGCAACCCTGGAGGAGGCGCTGGCGGCACCGCGGCTGCATGTGGAGCGTGCCGCGGCCGGCTGGCAGGCGGCGGTCGAGCCGGGGCTGCCGGTGGGCGAGATCTCGATGCCGGTGCGGCGCTTCGAGGGGCTGTCGATGTTCTTCGGCGGGGCCGGTGCCGTGCTGCGCCAGGCCGATGGCGAGCTGGTGGCCGCCGCGGATCCGCGCCGCCAGGGCGCTGCGCTGGTGGTGCCGGCCGCCCGAGCCGGCGCTTAGCTCAGCCCGCGACGACCAGCACGGTCTGCGCCAGGAGAGCCCCGAGCAGGGCGCCGGCGGCTACGTCACTGGGGTAATGGAGCCCGAGGATGACCCGCGACAGTGCGACCAGCACTGCGAAAGGCACGAGCAGCCAGGCGAGCTCCGGGAAGGCGCTGGTAGCCACCAGCGTGAAAGCGACCGCGTGCAGCGTGTGGCCGGATGGGAAACTGTAGCGATCCAGCGCTCGGGCACCCGCGCGAATGCGGGGATGC
Organism: Gammaproteobacteria bacterium; assembly: GCA_050125045.1. Lineage (GTDB taxonomy): Bacteria > Pseudomonadota > Gammaproteobacteria > Steroidobacterales > XN24 > XN24. Next base: position 934 of record JASFEC010000228.1, read on the forward strand.
AGCGCGCATGGCCTCTCGCGCACCAAGCGCTGCTTGAGCACGCGGTAGAGCATCAGCCCGATGAGTCCTACCCCCGCCAGCTGCATGGCCACGGCCAGCCCTGCCTTGCCGTACCAGAAGGGCAACGCGAGCATCAGCCCGTACCAGAATACGCCGTCGCCGAGCCGGCTGACGGCAGCGAAGAGCCACAGAATGATGCGACGGTCGCAGCTGCGGTTGGCCCGCAGGCAGAGGCGCACCTCCGCGTCCTCGAGTCGAGCCAGCCAGCTGGTTGCCGTTGCCACAGTGCTCACCGGTGACTTCACCGGGAGCATAGGATGAGGCCGGCAAGCTACCGTCGCATGACGAATTCGCTACGGCGGGATGACTTCGCCGGGGTCGCGAAAAGCGCCGGAAATGGCTTCCACCGCGGCCAGCGCCTCGCCCGGCCTGGCTACCCGGGCGACGTGGAACAGGGCGTCGCCCTCGTTCACCAGCGGCAGGCTGTTGCGACCGATGACGATGCCCTCGTGCAACGCGTCGACCCGCAGCTCGTGGCTGCCGAAGGGATCGGAAACACGGCCCAGGAGCTCGCCTGCCTGCACGCGCTGGCCGAGCCTGACAGTCGTGCGCAGGATGCCCCCTGCGGGCGCGCGTACCCAGTGGCTGCTGTCCGCGATCACCGGCTGCACCGGCCGCGCACGCGCCGCCGGCCTGGGGCGGAGCATGCCCAGCCGCCGCATCACCTCGACGATCCCGGCCACGCCCAGGCGGATCGACATCTCGTCGAAGCGCAGCGCTTCGCCAGCCTCGTAGATCAGTGTCGGGATGCCTCTTTCGGCCGCGGCCTCGCGTAGCGAGCCGTCACGCAGACGGGAGTCGAGTACGACCGGCGCGCCGAAGGCAAGGGCCAGTTCTCGGGTCGCCGGATCGTCGAGCTGCGCGCGGACCTGCGGCAGGTTGCTGCGATGGACGGCACCCGTGTGCAGGTCGATTCCGTGCGTGCAGCGGTCCACGATCTCGCGCATGAAAAGGTGTGCCAGCCTGGCGGCCAGCGAACCCCGGTCGGAGCCGGGGAAGCTGCGGTTGAGGTCGCGGCGGTCCGGCAGGTAGCGCGTATGCTGGAGCAGCCCGAACACATTCACCACGGGCACCAGCAGCAGCGAGCCCCGCAGCCCGGTGAGCGCCCGCGCGCGCACGCGGCGGATGATCTCGATGCCGTTGAGCTCGTCACCGTGGATAGCGGCGCTGATGAACAGCCGTGGCCCCGGGCGTCGGCCATGGATGATCCACACCGGCATCTCCACCGGGACATGCGTGTGCAGCATGCCGACCGGCAACGCGATGCCGCGGCGCTGGCCGGGCGCGACCTCGACGCCGCCGATCTCGAGTGGAGCGGCTGTTTCGGCCATAGCCTCAGCCTTTGCCGCGAGTGCGGGTGCGGCCGGGCTGGGCATGCTTCTCGAGGAAGCCGATGACGATCCCCGCGACGTCCTTCCCCGTGGCCTTCTCGATTCCTTCGAGCCCCGGCGAGGAGTTGACTTCCAGCACCAGCGGCCCGTCGTGGCCGCGGACGATGTCGACGCCGGCGACGTTGAGCCCCACCGTCTTGGCCGCCCGCACGGCGGTTCGCCGCTCCTCGGGCGTGAGCTTGATCACGGATGCCGAGCCGCCCCGGTGCAGGTTGGAGCGGAACTCGCCCTCCTTGGCCTGGCGCAGCATGGCCGCCACGACGCGATCACCGACTACGAAAGCCCGAATGTCGGCGCCGCCGGCCTCGCGGATGAACTGTTGCACCAGGAAGTTGGCGTCCAGCTCGCGGAAAGCGTCGATGACGCTTTCGGCGGCCTTGCTGGTCTCGGCCAGGACCACGCCACGCCCCTGCGTGCCTTCCAGCAGCTTCAGCACCAGCGGGGCGCCGCCCACCAGCTTCACCAGGGTCTTGGTGTCGACCGGCGAGTGCGCGAAGGCCGTGACCGGCATGCCGACGCCGGCGCGAGCCAGGAGCTGCAGACAACGCAGCTTGTCGCGGCTGCGGCCGATGGCGACCGACTCGTTCGCCGGATACACGCCCATGACCTCGAACTGGCGCAGCACGGCAAGCGCATAGAAGGTGATCGAGGCGCCGATGCGCGGGATCACCGCGTCGAATACCGGCAGGGTCTCGCCGTGATAATGAACGGCAGGCCGGCGCGAGGTCACGTCCATGACGCACTTCAGCGGATCGATGACGCTGACCTCGTGGCCGAGTTGCTGCGCTGCCTCGATCAGTCGTCGCGTCGAGTACAGGTGGCGATTACGCGAGAGGATGGCGATATGCATCAGGAAGCCTCCGGAGTTCCGGCCGGCGCAGCGGGCGCCTTGCCGAGGCAATAGGATCGGGCCGGGTCCACCACGAAACGCCCGCGCAAAGCGGTGCGCCCCAGCAGCATGCGGAACCGCATGGTATCCCGGTCGGTGAGGGTCATCTCGATCGGCCATGAGGCCGGTCCGAGCCGGACGGTGCTGGCGATGACCCACCGCTGCTCGCGGTGGCCGCCGGAATCCGACACCAGGCGCCGGTCGATCACGGGCGCCTCGCAGCGGACCACTTCGCTGCGATCACGCTGGAAAGGATGCACGGCGAAACGTACCCAGCGGGCGCCGTCCCGCTGGAAGGCCTCGAGCTCGAAGGCATGCAGCGCAGAAGTGCGTGCTCCCGTGTCGACCTTGGCCTTGAGGTGTGCGATGCCCAGCTCGGGCAGCGCCACCCATTCGCGCCAGCCGAGCACCGGGCGGGAGGAGCGGACGCTCATGGCTCAGAGCCAGTCCCGGCGCCGGAACCACCAGACCATCACGGCGGCAAGGGCCAGGCAGACCAGCAGCACGAGCGGATAGCCGAAGCGCAGGGCCAGCTCGGGCATGTTCCATCGGCTGATGGTCGTGTCGAAGTTCATGCCATACAGGCCGGTGATGAACGTGAGCGGGATGAAGATGGTGGCGATG
>JASFEC010000229.1:0-3876 GCA_050125045.1 Gammaproteobacteria bacterium
AGAGAGAGGCATTAATGGCGGTAGAAGACTCCTTGCAGAACATCGTGGTCGAGGCGCTGGAAGATCTTAAGGCGCGTGACGTCAGGGTCATGGACGTGCGCGGGCTGACCAGCATCGCGGATGCCATGATCGTCGCCAGCGGCACCTCCGACCGGCACGTGCGCTCGCTGGCCGAGAACGTCATCGAGAAATGCAAGGAGTCGGGCCATCGCCCGTTCGGCGTGGAAGGCCTGAAGGACGGGGAGTGGGTGCTGGTCGACCTGCACGATGTGGTCGTGCACGTGATGCTTCCCCGCGTCCGCGATTTCTACAATCTAGAGAAACTCTGGTCGGTGCCGGCGGACGCCGGCCGGGTACCGGTCGAGGCCTGAGGCGTTGCGTCTGCGGCTGCTGGCCGTGGGCACGCGCATGCCTGCCTGGGTGGACGAGGGGTTTGCCGACTATGCCGGGCGGTTGCCCCGCGAGTGCCGGCTGGAGCTCCGCGCCCTGCCGCTGGGCAAGCGTACCAAGCAGTCGCCGCCGGGGCCGGCGATGGAAGACGAGGGGCGTCGCCTGCTCGCCGCCGCCGAGGGTTGTTCGATCGTCTGCCTGGATGTGCGCGGACGGGCGGTCGACACTCCCGGACTGGCCCGCAAGCTCTCCAGCTGGATGCAATCGGGGCGCAACGTTGCGCTCCTGGTCGGCGGCCCGGACGGCCTGGCGCCGGGCTGCCTGGAGGCGGCCGACTGGCGGTGGTCCCTGTCTCCCCTCACCCTGCCACACGGACTCGTGCGCGTGCTGGTGGCCGAGCAGCTCTACCGTGCCTGGACGCTGCTGGCAGGGCATCCCTACCACCGCGAGTGAGCCTTTCACCGGCTTGTAACCGCGCGTGGCAACAGGGAAACTGGCGGCATGAATTCCTGCGACCTGGTGCTCGCCTCGGCTTCGCCGCGGCGTCTCGAACTCCTGTCCGCGTTCGGCTTGCAGATGCAGGTCGATCCCGTACACGTCGACGAGCGGCCTGAGCCCGGCGAGGCGCCCGCAATACTGGCTGAACGGCTGGCGGGGAAAAAGGCCGCGGCCGCTGCCAATCGTCACCCGGGACGTGTCGTGCTGGCGGCCGACACCGTCGTGGCCGTCGACGGCGACGTCCTCGGCAAGCCGGCCGACGCCGCCGAGGCCGAGCGCATGCTGCGTCGCCTCGCGGGGCGCCGCCACGAGGTCTTTACTGCGGTGGCCGCGCGGCGTGATGGCCACGCCCTGGGCCGCCTGTCCCGCAGCGAGGTGGACTTCCGTCCGCTGGAGTCGGACGAGATCACCGCCTACGTCGCCACGGGCGAGCCGCTCGACAAGGCGGGCGCCTACGGGATCCAGGGCCTGGCCGCGATCTTCGTCACGCGGCTCTGCGGCAGCTACAGCGGCGTCGTCGGGCTGCCGCTGTTCGAGACGGCGGAATTGCTGCAGGAATTCGGCGTCGGGTTGCTGTGCTGCGCGGGAGCCGCCGCGTGAGCGAAGAAATCCTGGTCAACGTCAACCCACGGGAAACCCGCGCCGCCCTGCTGGAAAACGGCGTGCTGCAGGAAGTGCTCATCGAGCGGGAGAGCCGCCGGGGACTTGCCGGCAACATCTACCAGGGTCGAGTCCGGCGCGTTCTGCCCGGCATGCAGGCCGCCTTCGTCGAGATCGGCCTGGACCGAACCGCCTTCCTGCATGCCTCCGACATCATGCGGCGCGAGGAGGACGGCGAAGAAATCGAGCTCGCGCAGCCCGGCATGATCCGCGACCTCGTCAGCGAGGGCCAGGAGATCCTCGTCCAGGTGGTGAAAGACCCGATCGGCACCAAAGGAGCGCGCCTGACGACCTTCGTGACCATCCCCTCCCGCTACCTGGTGTACCTGCCTTTCGGCAACGGGGTCGGCGTCTCGGCCCGCATCGAGGACGAGGTGGAGCGCGCCCGGCTGCGCGAAGTCATGGACGACCTCGCCGATACGGGCGGCGGCTGGATCGTGCGGACCGCAGCGGAGGGCGCGCCGCGCGATGCGCTGCGCGCCGACATGTTGTTCCTCGACAAGCTCTGGGAGGCGGTTTCACGCCAGGGCCGGACGGCGCCGCCGGGCACGCTCGTGCATGCCGACCTCGACCTGACCCTGCGCTTGTTGCGCGACCTGCTCGCGCCCCGCGTCGAGCGCGTTCGCGTCGACAACCCGGAGGCCTGGACGCGCATGAAACGCTTTGCCGCCAGCTTCATCCCCGAGATGGAGCCCAAGATCGAGGCCTACGAGGAGCCGCGCCCGATATTCGACCTGCACGGCGTCGAGGACGAGATCGCTCGTGCCCTGGAACAGAAGGTTCCGCTCAAGTCCGGCGGCTACCTGGTGATCGACCAGACCGAGGCGATGACCACGATCGACGTCAATACCGGGGCCTACGTCGGCCATCGCACTCTCGAGGAGACCATTTTCCGGACCAACCTCGAGGCGGCGCAGGCCATCGCCCGGCAGATCCGCCTGCGGAACCTCGGCGGCATCATCATTGTCGACTTCATCGACATGGAGGAAGAGGAGCATCGGCACCAGGTCCTGGCAGCCCTCGAGCGGGCGCTGGCGAGCGACCACGCCCGCAACCAGATCACGGAAGTGTCGCGACTCGGCCTGGTCGAGATGACGCGCAAGCGGACCCGTGAGAGCCTGGAGCATGTGCTGTGCCACGCCTGTCCGACCTGCCACGGCCGCGGCTCGGTGAAGACGCCCGAGACCGTGTGCTATGAGATCTTCCGCGACATCCTCCGCCAGTCGCGCCAGTTCGACTTCCAGGAGCTCCTGGTGCTCGCCCACGTCGAGGTGCTCGACCTGCTGGTGGACGAGGAAGCGGCCGGGCTGGCAGAGCTCGAGTCGTTGACGGGAAAGCCCATTCGCCTGCAGGCCGAGTCCGGGTATTCCCACGACCAGTACGATGTGGTGCCGATCTAGGGCGGGCCGCAGCGGCTGCCGGGGCGGGCGCGACTGATGTCCGGCCTGGTCCGCAGGCTATGGCGCATCCTGGCCGGCACCGTCGCGGGGCTGGTCGTGCTCGCCGCGCTGGTGCTTGGGCTGGTACGACTGGCGCTGGTGCAGGTGCCCGAGTACCGGGAGCAGATCGAGACCCGGGCCGGGGAGCTGCTCGGCCGGCCAGTCGAGATCGGCGCCATGGACGCCCGCCTGGGGTTCAACGGGCTGGAATTTCGGGCCGACCGGCTCCGCGTCATGACCGGCAACGGGGCCCGCACCTTGTTCGTGGCGCGCAGCGGTGCCATCCGGCTCGACACGTGGTCCATGCTGCGCGGGCGAGTGCGCCCTGAGCTCGTTCGCCTGGTCGGCGTCACCCTGCGCTTCGAGCGGGACACCGGCGGGAACTGGCGGCTGTTCAGCCAGGACGAGACCCTCGAACTGGAAGGCGGCGGCCGCACCGTGGGGCCCCTGCCGGCGCTGGCCGAACTCCCTCGGGGCCGGCTGGAGCTGGCCGACGTGGACATCGCGTTCGAGGATCGTTTGCAGGACGCCGGTCCGTGGCGGTTTTCAGTCGGCGAGCTCGGGCTGGACCTGGCGCCCGGCCACGCGGAGCTGCAGCTGGCGGGCCGGCTGCCGGCGGCACTGGGAGGCGCCCTGGCGGCCTCGCTCGCCGTCACGGCGCAGGACGAGCAGGGCTGGCCTTCGAGCTGGCAGCTCGGCGCCGCCATCGGCTCGCTGGATTTCGCGGCCGTCCGCCCGGTTCTGGACGGGCAGGAATGGTGGCCGGCAGCCGGCAGCCTGGAGGCCAGCATTTCGGTCACGGCGGACGCGGGCGAGCTCACCCGGGTGGCGGGCGACTTGCAGGCACGCGATCTCCAGCTGGCGCCGGGGGGCGACCTCGCCGTGGTCG
>JASFEC010000230.1:0-3862 GCA_050125045.1 Gammaproteobacteria bacterium
CGAACACGACCTGCCGCAGCAGGCCCGGCGTCGGCGGCATGGCGAAGGCCGTTTCCAGGGCGGGGCGCATGTTCGTCCCGCCGTCGGACTCGAGGCGGGCGACGAAGCGCTGGGCCCTCTGCCGGTTGCCCGTGTTCAAGGCCACCGGCGCGGCGAAGAGCGCCCGCGCGTCGCTGTTGAACTCGATGATGTTGAACCGGTCCTGCGGGCCGAGGCGGGCGATGCCGAGGGCCAGCGCGCGCTTCGCCTGCTCCAGCGGCGGGCCGCTCATCGAGCCCGAGGTGTCGATGACGAAGATGAGCTCGCGCGGCGGCAGCGGCCCGGCCGGCGCTTCCGGCGGCACGAGCAGCAGCAGCGCGTAGGTCTCGCCGGCGAAGGTCTCGGTGTAGAGGCCGGCCTGGGTGTCCGGCGCCAGCACCGGGGTCCAGCTGAGCTCGAAGTCGCGGTCCATGGGCGCGGCCGCGGCGGAGACGCGGTGCTGGTAGCCGGTCGCGGCCCGGACGTCCACGGCGTGGCTTGGGCTTTGCAGGTCGGCGAGGCCCAGGCCGGCGTTGAGCTCGATGTCGATGCGGGCTTGCTGGGGGCCCGAAGCGACACGCTCGGGCGTGGTGGTCGCGCCCAGCCCCTCGTTGGCGGCCAGCGACTGCATGGCCGCGAGCGGGTCCTCCGCGTCCAGCGGCACGTCGGGCGAGAAACGCGGGGTGACGGCGAGCGGCAGCTTCAGCGAGTAGCGCGCGTCGCGCCAGGGGATCACCGTGAGGTAGGCGATGCGGATGACGATCTCGCCGCCCGGCGGGATGTTGGCGACCGCGGTCGTGAACAGGTTCGGGCGTTCCTGCTCCACCAGGCTGGCGCGCCGGCCCTGCTCGCGGGCTTGCTCGTAGGTCCGGCGGGCCTCCTCGCGCGGCTGGATCTCGCCGCGGATGACCCGGTCCCCGACCTGCATCTCCATCCGGTCCACGGCCGCGTCCGCGGGCAGGGGGAAGACGTAGAGGCCCTCGACCCACTCGTCGCGCGGGTTGCTGAAGCGCTGCGTGACCTCGACCCGGCCCGTGTTGCCCGTGACCCGGGCGCGGATCTCGGTGCCGACGCTCAACGCGGCGGTCGGCTCGTCACCGGCGGAGGCCTTGAGCCACAGGCCGCCCTCGGCCAGCGGGTCCGCTGCCGAGTTGGCCGCCGCGTCCGCGGGGAACCAGGCGATGCCGGGCAGGAGGAGAACCAGGAGCGCCGCAATGCGCTTGAGCCACTCGCGCCAGCCGAGCGAGGGGGAGGGTGTGTGTGCCTGCTGTCGCATGTCGCCTGCTCCATGGAGGGATGCCATGGCGCCATTGGGCGCCGGCAAGCGGGCATGAGGCTGGGCTGGCGCGGGCGAATGCGGGAGCGATTATGGCGAATTCTGGCAGCCCGGCCGGCGCACCCGTTTGACGCTCCGCCGGCGCCGCCCTATGGTCGGGCCACGGCAGAAAACAGGCTGGGAGGAAGTCGCATGCGCAAGCTGTTGCTGGGCTTAATGATGGGCGCGCTGAGCTGCACCGGGATCGGGGCGGCACACGGATTCGGCGGCATGATCGCCGTCGGGATGAACGAGATGGCCGAGGTCAGCGAGGTCACCTCGCCGTTCCGGGCGGAGGCGCGCATGACCGCCGAGGGCGAGCAGGTCAATACCGTGATCTACTTCGACGACGGCCGATTTCGCGAAGAGCTCAAGGTCGAGGGCCAGATGATGGTGCTGCTCTACAGCCAGGGCGGCGACAAGGCCCAGATGCTCATGCCGATGGGCATGTACATGGAGTTCCCGCTCGGGAGCGGCGACAGCCAGCAGATGGAAGAGTATCGCCTCGTCGAGCGCACCCGCGTCGGGCCCGAGACCGTCAACGGCTTCGAGACGACGCGCTATCGTGTGGTCTACGCCGGTCCGGATGGCCGTTACGAGGGCGACGCCTGGTTCACTGCAGAGAACATCGCCGTGCGCTGCGACATGACCGCAACCGAGGGCGGCGAGAGCACCCGGGTGCTATTCGAGATCACCGGCCTCGAGCTCGGCCCGCAGGGCGACGCGCTGTTCGAGATCCCCGCCGGCTACCGCAAGTTCGACATGGGCGCGATGGGCATCGGCTGAGCGCGGGCGTGACCGCGCTCCCGGGCGGCCTCGCGGTCGGGGTCAGAAGCGGTAGTACAGGCTGACGCCGAGCTCCGACTCATAGTCCTGCAGCGCCAGCGGGCTGTCGCCGATGTCGCCGTTGTACTTCTCGTAGCCGGCCTCGGCCTGCAGCTGCCAGCGCGAACCGAAGCGCCAGCGCCCGACGAGCGAGAGGCCGACCGAGCGGTAGCCGCTGTCCAGGTCCGTGACCGGGTAGCCGGTGTTGGCGGCTTGCTCGGGGGTGACGCCGAAGTCGCGGTTGATGAACTCGGAGGAGGCGAAGGTCGCGAAGGCGAACAGGTCGATCCCCATGCCGGGCGCGCCCATGGTGAAGGTGTGGCCCAGCGCCACCACGCCGAGGGTGCCGATGTCGCTGCCGCCGGTCATGATGCGCCCGGCCACCCAGTTGTCCCAGTCGCCGAGGGCGCGGCGGACCTCGCCCATCACCACCAGCTCGTCGTCCACGTCGCCCATGCCGTCCAGCTCCGGCGCCTCGGACTCTTCCCGGCCCATCTCGTAGCGCAGGCCCGCCTGGACCAGCCACGCATCGGCCATGCGGGCTCGCCAGCCCAGTTCCTGGCCCTCGAGGAAGCCCATGTGGTTGCCGCGGCGCCACTGCACGACCAGGCCGGGCTCGAACTCGGTGCCGTAGTCGTCCGAGCCGTCGTACTCCGACTCGTACTCGACCCCCGCGCCCAGGGCGACGGTCCAGCCGTCGCCGTCCGTGACGTCGGGCACGGAAGGCATGGTGAACAGGGTTTCGGCGTGCGCGGGCGCGGCCAGCGCGAGGATGAACAACAGCGCGGCGAGTCTCATGATCAGCTCCCAGGTCGGGGCGCAAGGCGACATGCCTGGCGCCGGGTCGGAGCTGCGAGTCTAGGCCCGAAATCGGCAATTCCGGGGCGGCGGTTCACCAGCGGCTGGATTAATTCACGAGCGGCACAGTCTCGCCCGGGAGAAGGTGGCGCCCCCCAAGGGATTCGAGCCCCTGTCCTCGACTTCAATCGGCAGCTCGCCTGATGGCCTCTGCCCTCTTGCCGTATACGCGCTCGACCAGGTCCTGGTACCGCGCATCGTCACGCAAGACATCGAAAGGCGGCCAAAAGGCAAGGTAGGTCATGTTGTACGAGCCATGCCCGGCGGCCTGGTCCAGCCAGTGCAGAGCTTCGTCCACCATTCCGGCCTGCGCGAAGGCCTCCCCGATAAAGAAGGGATTCACGTAAGACTCGCGCGCCCGATCAGCCAGTGCTTCGGCCGTGGAGCGCATGGCACCGGTCGGTCCGGCGGCGTCGAGGCCCTCTTCGAGGGCGGCCAACAGGACCGTGTCGCCGCGCTCCTCAAGTTCGAGCCGCTGCTCCTCCAGCGCCTTGTCGAAACGGCCCTGCTGCCAGTAAACCAGCGCCAGAAACCAGTGCAACGACAACTGGCGATTCCGCGCTTGCACGTCCTGCGTCGCGGTGATGGCCTCGTCAAAACGGCGGGCCATGAACAGGTGGGAGCACAGCGGTAGGTTGTGCATGGCGCTGAACGGACTGACCAACTGGATTTCGCGTATCAGGGCAAGGCTTTCGTCCATACGCCCGTCCAGCATCAGGCAGTCGGCGTGGCCATGCATCGCGTAGGGGGCCGATGCGTCGAGGCGCAATGCTGCCGCGAACGATTCGCAGGCGGCGTCAAAGTCCCCTGAATACATGCGCTCCCAGCAAAGCGCAGAGTGACCAA
>JASFEC010000231.1:0-3837 GCA_050125045.1 Gammaproteobacteria bacterium
GCAGCTGTCACACAGTCGGCACGATGTCGTGCTATTTTTAGCGCAACATCGGGTCGGCTGGTCCAGACCCGGCTCACCGGCAGGTCTTGCCGCTCAATGGAGGCGCACCATGAATAACCGAGGCACTATCAAGCCCACTCGCCGATCCAGCCTGCCGGTGGCAGCGCTGCTGATCGCCGGCCTTTGCGCCGCACCGGCCGCGACGTACGCGGACTCCGGATTCTACGTCGGCGGCAGCGCCGGCCGCTCGTTCCTCACCGCCGATCTGGTCGATCCCGGCGAGGGTACGATCGAGTTCGACGACGGCGCCGCATCTTGGAAGGCGTTCGGCGGTTTCAACATCGATGCGTTCGTCATCGACCTGGCGATCGAGGGTGGCTATGTGGACTTCGGGTCACCGAGCGACCAGATCGCGGGCCAGGATGTGGAGTTCGATCTGACCGGCTGGGACCTTTTCGCGCTCGCAGGCCTCGAGCTGGGCCCGGTGGGCGTGTTCGCCAAGGCGGGCTTCATCGACTGGTCCGCGGACGCCCGGCTGAATGGTTCCCGCGTCGGCAGCGATAGCGGCACGGATCCGGCCTACGGCATCGGCGCGCGTTTCAGCCTGTTTTCGGCCGAGTTGCGCGCCGAGTACGAGTACTTCGATGTCGAGGACATCGACGTGTCTCTGCTGAGCGTCGGGGCGGTCTGGACTTTCTGAGTCCGCGCTCCGGAGATCAGTTTCTCAGGACACCGAATCCTGAAACCACCGCCGCGGGGCCGGGTACAGCCCCACGGCGGCCCGCTCGGTGGGACTGCCCGCCGCCAGGGTTCAGAGAGACAGGGTGATGTGCACCAGTTCGGGATCGTCCGGTGAGGAGCGCCGGGTGAAGCCCAGGTCCTTGGCGAGAGTCAGCATGCCCCGGTTTTCCCTGAGCACAACGCCGTGCATCTCCTCCAGCCGGCGGTCCCGGGCGATTTCGATCAGCCGTCGCAGCAGCTCCGTGGCGATGCCCAGGTTCTGCAAGTCATCAGCGACCACGATGGAAAACTCACAGCCGCGCCCGTCCAGATACGTGATATAGCGCCCGACGGCGACCTGGCGTTCGCGTCCCCCCGTGCGCACGATGGCGATCAGCGCCATCTCCCGGTCATAGTCGATCTGGGTGAACCGGGAAAGCATCTGGGGCGTGATCTCCTGCAGCGCATACATGAAGCGCAGGTACTTCGAGCGCTCGGAGAGGCCGTTGACGAACTCGCGTTCGATCACGGCATCTTCCGGTCGTATCGGCCGGATCACGATCGATGTGCCGTCGCGCAGCATGTGCTCGCGCACGAGGTGGCTGGGGTAGGGGTGGATGGCCATGTGCGCGTACTCGGATGCCGAGGCGCTGATCATGCGAATCCCGATCCGCGCGTCCAGCGCGATCGCCTGCTCGTCGTTGACGACGATCGGATTGATGTCGAGCTCCTCGATCCAGGGGAGTTCGCAGACCATATCGGAGAGGGCGAGGATGGCGTTCTCCAGCGCCCTCCTGTTCGCGGCCGGCTTGCCGCGGAAGTCGTCGAGGTACTTGGATGCGCTGGTGCGCTCGATCATGCGCTTGGCCAGGAAGCGATTGAGGGGAGGCAAGCCGATGGCCCGATCCCGAATCACCTCCACCAGTGTCCCGCCGAGACCGACCGAGATTGCCGGTCCGAAGACGGGGTCGTTGACCACTCCCAGCATGATCTCGCGGCCACTTGGGGGATGCCACATGGGTTCCAGCAGGATGCCGCGAATTTTCGCTTCCGGAGCCCGGGCCCGGACTGTCTCCATCATCTCTCGCCAGGCCGCCTGAAGCTCGCGGCCGTTGCGGATACCGACACGCACGCCGTCAACATCGGACTTGTGCGAGATGTCGGCAGAGTGGATTTTCATCACCAGCGGGAAACCGATCTCCTCGCCAATGGCCAGCGCCTCGGCGGGGTCCCGGGCCGGCATGCTGCGCACGATGGGGATACCGAAGCTTGCGAGCACGGCCTTGGACTCCACCGCATCCAGCAGTCGGCGTCCGTCGGCCAGGGCGTTCTCGATGATGAGTCGTGCCCCCTCCCGGTCTGGCACATCCGGCGTGCTGAGGGGCTCCGGTACCTGCAGGAGCATCTCCTGGTTGGCCCGGTAGGCGGCGGTCGCGGCGAACGCCTCCACGGCAGACTCGGGCGTGGCATAGGTCGGGACTCCGCGGCTGCGGAAGAGGTTACGGCTCGACTCCATGGAGGGACCGCCCATCCAGCACGTGAGCACCGGCTTGCGTGTCGCTGCGGCGATGTCGGCCACCGCGGCGGCCACCGGCTCGGGCTCGGTCAGGGCCTGCGGAACCAGGATGGCGAGCACGCCGTCGATCGCCGGGTCTTCGAGACTCGTTTGCAGCGCACCGGCGTAGCGCTCCGCATCGGCGTCGCCGAGCACATCGATCGGGTTGTCGCCGGACCAGGCGCGGGGGAGGGCGTCGTCGAGCTTGGCCTTGGTCTCCTCGGACAGGCTGGCAACCGGGAGCCCCTTGTCCACCAGGAAGTCGGCTGCCATCACGCCGGGACCGCCACCGTTGGTCAGGATCGCCAGTCGAGGCCCCTTCGTGCGGACGCCCGCATCGAGCGTCTCGGCAACGGCGAAGAAATCCACGTAATTGTGTACGCGGACAACGCCCCCTCGCCGCACGGCCGCATCGAATACGTCGTCCGACCCGACCAGGGCCCCGGTGTGGGACACGGCTGCCTTCTCCGCCTCCGCGTGGCGGCCCGCCTTCATCACGATGACGGGTTTCGCCCTCGATGCGGCCCGCAATGCGCTCATGAACCGGCGGGCATTTTGGATCCCCTCCACGTAGAGCATGATCGCCTCGGTCTTCGGGTCGACGATCAGGTAGTCGAGGATCTCGCCGAAATCCACGTCGGCGGCGATGCCGTTCGAGACGACACAGGAGAAGCCGATGCCGCGCGGTATCGCCCAGTCCAGCATGGCGGTGCAGAGCGCGCCGGACTGCGAGACGAGGGCAATCCGTCCCGGCTCTGCCATGGCCTGGCTGAAAGTCGCATTCAGGCCCGCGTCCGGGCGCATCACGCCGAGGCAATTGGGCCCGATGAAGCGGATCCCGTGTTGGGCCGCCACGCGCGTAACCTCTTCCTCGAGCGCCAACCCCTGCTCACCGGTCTCGCGAAAGCCGGCCGACAGGATCACGGCGGCCGGGATGCCCTTCGCTCCGCAGTCCTCGAGTACGCCCGGCACGGTCGCCGCCGGCGTGACGATCATGGCGAGGTCTACGTCGCCGTCGATGTCGCGGACGCTGGCCACGCAATCGTGACCCTGGACGCGCTCGTGGGCGGGGTTGACGGCGTAGACGGGGCCCGGGAAGCCGGCGCTCAGCAGGTTCCGAAACGTCACCGTGCCGAGTGAGCCTTCACGCTCGCTTGCGCCGATCAGCGCGACCGCCCGTGGTTTGAAGAGAGGGGAAATTTCGGGCGCGAAGCCGCTGCTGCGCTGCATTCAGGGCATCCTCGGGAAGATTGACGGGATCAACACCAAAAGGGTAACCGGAAACCACCGGAGCCGCACCGTCTTGGGAATGCCGAGGGGCTGCCCTGCGCCGGGCGACGCTTGTTGCCCTGAAGGCCGCCTGCGACCGTCCCGACCGCCGCGGGCGTCGAAGAGAGGAGCCGTTGCGCCTATAGTCCGTCGAGGACAGCTCCAAGAGTCGCCGCCGGCGGCTGTCGCACTGGCCCGGAGGAGTCTTACATGTTTCGTGTCCTTGCCGTGGCCGCGATATGTCTCGCCCCCTCGCTGGGGGCGGCTCAGTATTACGGTTCGGACATCTGGTG
>JASFEC010000232.1:0-3797 GCA_050125045.1 Gammaproteobacteria bacterium
CGCGACTTCCGGCGGCATGTAGTTCTCGTCGTGCTTGGCGAGGATCTCGTCCGCCACGAACTGGCTGCCATCGAGGCGGCCGTGGGCGATGATGCCCTGCCCCTCGCGGAACAGGTCCGGCAGGATGCCGTTGTAGATCACCGGGACGACGTGCGCCTCGTCGGTCAGCGCGAAGCGCACCTCCATGGTGCCCTCCTTGCGGACCACCGAGTCACTCACTACCAGGCCGCCCACACGGAAGCGACGGTCCGCCGGCGCCTCGCCCGCTTCCATCTGCGTCGGGCTGTAGTAGTAGAGGATGTTCTGGTTCATGGCCTTCAGCAGGAAGGTGGCCCCCAGGCCCACGCCTGCGATGACCAGGCCTACGGCAAGAAGACGCTGGTTACGAGCTTTCATTCAGACCTCCTCTGCGGCCAGCCGGCGGCGGACCGTTTCGATGCGCGAGCGGAGCAGACGCCGGGCCAGCCAGACGTTGGCCCCGAGCACTACGAACGACAGGATGACGCTGGACCAGACGTACCATGTGTATTTTCCGAAGGTCAGGAATTCCATCGTCAACCTCTATCGATGACATCGCGAAGCCACTTTTTGTTCCGCTCCCGGGCGATGAGCTCCGCCCGGGTGCGCACCATCAGGATCGCGAAGAAGAAAAAGGTGAAGCCGAGCCACATCACGAGCAGCGGCACCAGCATGTCGGGATTCATCGACGGCTTGCCGATCTTCGAGATGGTGGCGGGCTGGTGCAGGGTATTCCACCACTCCACCGAGTACTTGATGATCGGGATGTTGATCACGCCGATGATGGCCAGCAGCGCGCTGGCGCGGTCGGCGCGGTTCTCGTCGTCGATCGCCGCCCGCAGGGCCATGTAGCCGAAATAGAGGAACAGCAGCACGAGGGTCGAGGTCAGGCGCGCGTCCCAGACCCACCAGGTGCCCCACATGGGCTTGCCCCAGATGGAGCCGGTCGCCAGGGCCACGGCGGTGAACGAGGCGCCGATCGGCGCGCAGGCCGCCGCCACCGCGTGCGCCAGCTTGATGCGCCACACCAGGCCGACCGCCGCTGCCGCTGCCATCACCACGTAGCCGAACTGCGACAGCCAGGCGCTCGGCACGTGGAAGTAGATGATGCGGAAGGCGTCGAGCTGCTGGTAATCGGGCGGCGCGATCCACAGCCCGCCGACGGTACCTACGGCGATGAGCACGACGGCAAACCAACTGAACCACGGCACCATCGTGCCGGACAAGCGCCAGAAATGCGGTGGCGAACCGAGCTTGTGAATGAATGCAAACATGGGCGGCTATTTAACAACCAAGTTGACTGAGTCTCAATTGCGACGAATACGAATGCGCCGTGGGGAACTTTCTGTCCGTTTTCCGATACATGCGAGCAAAAGATTGCTCAATTATCGATGATTCGGCCCTCCACCGCGAGCGGCCGGGCGCCTAGTCGAGGCTGATCCGCATGGCCGCAGCCATGCCCGCGGGTGCCAGGCTGACCGCCAGGAGCAGCACGGCCGCCAGCAAGTACATGACTCCCGAGACGTCCAGCCCCTGCATCGCCATGTCCGTGGCCCGGGCGCCGAAGATCAGCACCGGCATCACGATCGGCAGGATCAGCAACGAGAGCAGCCCCCCGCCCCGCCGCAGCCCTACGGTCAGCGCCGCCATCACCGCGCCCGCCAGGCTCAGCACCGGTGTGGCAAGGAGCAGGCCCAGCATCGTCTCGGGTACCGCATCGCCGGGCAGGAACAGGGCATGGCCCACAATAGGCGCCATCAGCACCAGCGGCAGCCCGGTCATCAGCCAGTGCGCCGTGGTCTTGGCCAGCAGCAGCAGCGACAAGGGCTGCGGCGACAGGGCGAGTTGTTCCATCGTGCCGTCCTCGACGTCCTGCCGGAACAGGCTCTCTGCAGCGAGCAGCGAGGCCAGCAGCGCCGACACCCAGATGACGCCGGGCGCAATCGCCTGCAGCAGCTCCGGGGCCGGGCTGAGCGCGAGCGGGAACAAGGTCGTGACCATGATGAAGAACATCAAGGGATTGGCGGCCTGCCCGATGTGACGGAAGGCCAGCCGCAGGTCGCGCGTGAGCTGCAGCCAGAAAGCGGTGCCGAGGCCGGGCCATTCGTTCATCAGCCGAGCTCCAGTCGCCGGGTGACGCCGGCGGCCACGCCGTGCGCCTGGTGCGCCACCAGCAGCACGAGCCCGTCCCGCGCCAGGTGCTCGCTCATCATCTGGTCGACCAGCTCGCGGCCGGCGACGTCGAGGTTCGTGTAAGGCTCGTCGAGGACCCAGAGCTTCGCCCCGCTTGCCAGCGCCTTGGCCAGGGAGACCCGGCGCTTCTGCCCCGCCGACAGGCTGCGCGCGGGCACATGGCGCCGCTTGGTCAGGCCGACCTTGTCCAGCGCCGCGTGGAGATCAGCCTTGCTCAGCCAGGCGCGGAGCCCGAGCTGAAACACGAGATTCTCCTCGGCAGTCAGGTCGGCCTTCAGGCTCTCCCGGTGACCGAGGTAACAGAGACTCGCGTGGAAATCGGCGCGGTTACGGGAAATCTTGCGGTCGCGCCAGAGAATATCGCCGGTCTCGGGCAGGGTCAGCCCGCAGAGCACGCGCAGCAGGCTGGTCTTGCCGCAGCCGTTGGGCCCCACGATGTGCAGCAGTTCGCCGGCGCGCAGCTGGAACGACACCTTCGTGAACAGGCGCGTCTCGCCTCGCCACAGCTCGAGGTCGCGGCCCTCCAGCAACACGGGGCCGGTAGCTGCAGCGGCCGTCATGACCGCCGTCTCCCAGCGCCCGCGGGCGCTGCGCTGATCGTGCGTGGCAAGGCACTCCCCTCTAGATCTTCTCTCGGCCGGCCGCCCTTCGCCGGATCATCTCGGACCCGGGCAGGCGACCAGCGGGCGCCGCGCAGTATACACTCCCGGGAAACCGACACGGCATCAGGGGCGCCCGCAAAACAGCGCGCGGCGCCACCGTAGCCGGCAGCGAAGGGGGGACTAAGATGGGATACGAGGAGATTTACCGCCGCTCGATCGACTCGCCCGAGGATTTCTGGGCCGAGGCCGCCGCCGCTATCAGCTGGGAGCAAAGCCCGGAGCGGGTGCTCGACGACAGCGAGGCGCCACTTTACCGGTGGTTCAGCGGTGCCCGTCTCAACACCTGCTACAACGCGCTCGATCGCCATGTCGAGCACGGCCGCGCCGAACAGCCCGCGCTCATCTACGACAGTCCTGTAACGGCCACCAAGGCGGTGCTCAGCTACCGCGAGCTCCTGGAGCGGGTGGCGCGCCTGGCCGGGGGCCTCCGGTCACTCGGCGTGACTCCGGGCGACCGCGTGATCCTCTACATGCCGATGGTGCCGGAGGCCGTCATCGGCATGCTGGCCTGCGCCCGCATCGGCGCGATCCACTCCGTGGTCTTTGGCGGCTTCGCCTCGCGCGAGCTGGCCACGCGGATCGACGATGCGAGGCCGAAGGTCATCCTGTCCGCCTCCTGCGGCATCGAGGTGAGCCGCGTCATCCCGTACAAGCCACTGCTGGACGAGGCCATCCGCAGCGCGGCCTTCCCGCCCGAGCGCTGCGTCATCCTCGCGCGGCCGGAGGCGCCCTCGGATCTGAAGGACGGCCGGGATCTCGACTGGCTGGAACTGGAGGCCGAGAGCGAGCCTGCCGAGTGTGTGCCGGTGGCCGCCACGGACCCGCTCTACATCCTCTATACCTCCGGCACCACGGGCGTGCCGAAGGGCGTGGTGCGGGACAACGGGGGCCACGCGGTGGCGCTCGCCTGGAGCATGAAGAACG
>JASFEC010000233.1:0-3792 GCA_050125045.1 Gammaproteobacteria bacterium
TCGGGGATGGTCTCGATGTCGAAGACGAGCGTGTTCATGTCCCGGCCCTCATCAGTACGGCGAAAGCCAGCACCAGGCCGGCCTCGTCGGTCAGGCTCACGTGACCGCCGCCGATGCCCATCTGCTCGCAGAGCGCGCGACCGCGCGGCGAAAAGACGATCTCCGGCTTGCCGCGCGCGTCCTGCACGATGCCGACGTCCCGGATCCACATGCCGTTGCGGAAGCCCGTCCCCATGGCTTTGACCACGGCCTCCTTGCCGGCAAAGCGCATGGCGAGGAACCGCGCCTTGCGCCCGTTGCGACGGAATTGCGCTTCTTCCTCGGGGAGCAGCAGGCGCTGCACGAAGTGCTCGCCGAAACGGGCCAGTGTCGCCTCGATGCGGTCGAGCTGCACCACGTCGGTGCCAATACCGAAAATCACTGCAACCGCGCCTCGGTCATCAGGCGCTTCATCTCGATCACTGCAGTCGAAAGGCCGTCGAAAATGGCCCGTGCGACGATGGCATGACCGATGTTCAGCTCGGCGATTTCCGGGACCCGGGCGACGGGCTGCACGTTGTGATAGTTCAGGCCATGGCCCGCGTTGACGATGAGGCCCAGCCCCGCGCCATGCCGGGCGGCCGCCTCGACCCGGCGCAGTTCCGCGCGGCGGGCGGCCTCGTCGGGCGCGTCCGCGTAGGCGCCGGTGTGGAGCTCGACCACGGGCGCGCCGGCGGCGACGGCGGCCTCCAGCTGCGTCGCCTCCGGGTCGATGAACAGGGATACGCGGATGCCGGCGCCCGTGAGCCGGGCCACGGCCTCGCGCACCCGCTCCAGCTGGCCGGCGACATCCAGCCCCCCTTCCGTGGTCAGTTCCTCGCGCCGCTCCGGCACCAGGCAGACATCGCGGGGCCGCACATCGAGGGCGATGCCGATCATCTCGTCCGTGACCGCCATCTCCAGGTTCATCCGGGTCTGCAGGACGTCCTTCATGGCGCGCAGGTCACGGTCCTGGATATGGCGCCGGTCCTCGCGCAGGTGCAGCGTGATGCTGTCGGCGCCTGCCTGCTCCGCCATCAGGGCCGCATACACGGGGTCGGGATAGCGGGTCCGGCGCGCCTGGCGGATGGTGGCGACATGGTCGATGTTCACCCCGAGGGCGATGCTGGTCTTCATGCGGGCTCCTGGGCTGAGCGCGGTATCCCTACATCATAACGGCGGCGGAGGCCGGCCAGCACCTCGCGGCCGGGGCGCGCTGGGACGCCCCTCAGGCGCGCAGCTGCCGAAGCAGGTCCCGTGTCTTCAGCGGGCGGCCGTCGAGATGGACGTCCAATGCTGCCCGCAGCAGCCGGCGCGCGTCCGCGAGGGCCCGGGCATTCGGGAAATCCCCGGCCTCCAACCCCAGCAGAGACGTGCCGCGCAGCGCCCCCTCGGCATCCTCCGCGCAGAGCACCAGGCCGGAAGACGGCAGGTAGCGATAGCACCGCCCGGCCGCGACCGGCTGCCCGCTGCTGTCGAAGCGCAGCTCCGGGCCATACCCGAGCACATCCAGCAGCAGCTTCTCGAAGCGGCGCAGCGCGGGCGCCGGCGACCCGGGGCACCGTAACTCGTCGAGGGCGGCCCGATAGCCTTCGTAGAGCCCCGGGTGGGGATCGACCCGCGCGGTCAGGCGCAGCAGGAGCTCGTTCAGGTAATACAGCGCAAGCAGGGACTCGCCCCCCGGCAACCCGGGCGTCGGGCCGTCGGACTCCGCCCCCGTCAGCGTCCCCAGCTCCCCGCGCAACTGCCATGACAGCAGCAGGGGGCGGAAGGGCTGCAGCAGGGGCCTGAGCCGGCTGCGCGCCCCGCGAGCGCCTCGTGCCACCAGCCCGACCCGGCCGTGGCCACGCGACAGCACCTCGAGGAGCAGGCTGGTGTCCCGGAACGGCCGGTGGTGGAGGATGAATCCGGGCTCGAGTTCGACGCGCAACACCGGGCTCAGTCGCCCTCGTAGCCCAGGCGCTTGAGGTCCGCCTCGCGCTCCGTCCAGCGCTCGCGCACCTTGACCCAGAGCTCGAGGTGCACGGGGCGGCCGAACCGTGCCTTCAGCTCCAGCCGCGCCGCCTGGCCGACGGCCTTGAGCATCTCGCCGCCCTTGCCGATGACGATGCCCTTGTGGGACTCGCGCTCGACCCAGATCACGGCCCGCACCTCGATACGCCGACCCTCCTCGCCTTCGCCGAGGCGCTCGACTTCCACCGCCACGCCATAGGGCAACTCCTGTCGCAGCCGGCGCATCAGCTTCTCGCGGATCACCTCGGCGACGTGGAAAAACTCGTCGCGGTCGCTCCACTGCTCCGCGGGGAACAGGGCCGGTCCTTCCGGTACCAGCTCCTCCAGCAACTTCTGCAGCCGGTCGAGGTTTTCGCCGCGCTCGGCGGAGACCGGCACCACCGCCACGAAATCGGCCCGCGCGCCGGCCTCGTCCAGCAACGGCAGCAACGCGTCGCGCGGCCGAACGCGGTCGATCTTGTTCAGGACCATCAGCAGGGGCCCGCCCGCGGCCCGGGCCCGGGCCAGCGCGTCCTCGTCTTCTTCTTTCCAGCGACCCGCCTCGGCCACCAGCACCACCACGTCGGCGTCGACCAGCGACGCCTGGGCGCTGCGGTTCATGGCGCGGTTCAAGGCCGAATCGTGCCGGCGATGCATGCCGGGGGTGTCCACGAACAGCAGCTGCGCTCCCGGCCCGGTGGTCACCCCGACGACCCGCTGGCGGGTGGTCTGCGGCCTGCTCGTGACAATGCTCACCTTGTGGCCCACGAGCGCGTTCACCAGCGTCGACTTACCGACGTTCGGGCGGCCCACGACCGCGATGAAGCCGCAGCGATAGGCCGGCTCAGACATCGAGCAGCTGGAGCATCTCGGCCGCGGCGGCCTGCTCCGCGGCCCGGCGGCTCCGGCCGTCGCCGGCGGTGCGGGCGTCGAGCGCGTCCACGCGGCAGGTCACGCTGAACTGCTGGGCATGGTCTTCGCCAGCGACGGCCTCGACGCTGTACTCCGGCAACGCGAGGCCGCGCGCCTGCAGCCGCTCCTGCAGCCGCGTCTTGGGATCCTTGAGCGCCTCGTGCGCGGGCAGGTCGGCCAGTCGCTCGCCGTAGAGTCGTCGCACGACCGGCCGCAGGGCCTCGAGGCCGCCGTCCAGGTAGACCGCGCCGAGGAGCGCCTCCAGCGCGTCGGCGAGGATCGAGTCGCGACGAAAGCCGCCGCTCTTCAGCTCCCCCGGACCCAACCGGAGCCGGCGCGGCAGGCCGAGGTCGCGCGCCATCGGCGCCAGCGCCGAACGGCGGACGAGGCTGGCACGCAGGCGGCTGAGATGGCCCTCGGGCGCAGCGGGCAGGCTCTGGTAGAGGAACTCGGCGACGACCAGGCTCAGCGCCGCATCGCCGAGGTACTCGAGCCGCTCATTATGACGGCCGCCGGCGCTGCGATGCGTCAGCGCCAGGGCCAGCAGGGATTCGTCGGAGAAACGGTAGCCCAGCGCCTGCTCGAGCCACCGCGAGTCATCGGTCAACGCACGACCTCGACCGACTTGTCGAAGTCGACCACGAAGTACAGGTTGCCGATGAAGGAGGCCCGACCCTCGTAGTCCGCCTGGACCCGGTAGCCGTTGGCGGTGCGCTCGATCTCCATGTCGGTCGGCTTGATGCTGCGGACGCCCTCGATGTCGAAGCGGCGCTCCAGCGAGGTCCGGATCTGGGCCGGGCCCGCGTTGCTGCCGTCAAGGTCGGTCTTCATGGCCTCGAGCGACGAGTTGATCTTCATGTACTCGAGATA
>JASFEC010000234.1:0-3785 GCA_050125045.1 Gammaproteobacteria bacterium
GTCTGCTCCACAGCCCTCGACTGGTCCACAGCCAACCTTGAGCTGGAGCGTCACCCCGCCGGACACGTCCGGTCCCAGCGTGGTATCGAAGCTGTAGGGCGTCCAGGCATCGACCGGGTTCAACGAGGCGCCGCCGAGGATCTCGGCCTTGGAGACGCCTTCGACGGCCAGCTCGGAGAACAGCTCGGCAAACACCACGCCGCCCGCGCCAGACAACGAACCTCGCATGTCGAAAGACACGGTCACCGGGGCACCCGGCGTGAGATTGCCGGCCTGCAGATTGGCGTTCTTGATGAGGTTGTCGATCCCGACGCCTCCCGGCCCAATCACCGGGATGACGAGGTTGGCCGCAAACGAGCCGGAAGACGGGTTCACCCCTGTGACCGCCTGGACTCCGCCGCCGGCAAACTGCTCCCAACCGGTGAAATCGCCGGTCTCAAAGCCGCCGTTCACGGCGATGTTCCCGCCGCCACCACCGCCGGTGTCACCGGCCGTGGTCAGGTGGATATCGTCCAGGTACAACGTGCCGGCCAGCAGCGCGTCCTGGTCATCACGAGCGTTGAAGAACCCCAGCTTGTTCACCAGCGTCGGATTGACCGCGGTGAAATCGGCCAATGGAATCTCGTATACCTCCCAATTACCCGACGTCTCCACCGGCGTGTAACTCGCCAGCGAGACAAAGCCGCCGTTGGTACCGCCGGCGGGCGGCTCGAACTGCACCGTGAGGTTCGCGAACCCGGCGAAAGCGGAGGTGTCGATCCCGAACTTCAGCGTGTCGTAGGCCGAGATGTCTTCGTCCTCGAACTGAATAATCGCACCACCAAAGCCCTGACCCCCGCTATTGTCCGAGAACGTCAGCTCAAGCGAGAAGAGCCCGTCGAACGGCGGCACCGCCACGCTCTCCGCCTCGATGACTACGGGATTACCGGCGAAGACGATGTCCGTGATCGTCACGTTCTCGTCGCTCGACTCGGAGAAGATGCCCAGACTCGGCGCGCCGCCGTTGGCGTCACCCTCGTTGAAGCCGATGTCCGTGAGGTAGAACACGTCGCCGGCAACGTAGGCACCCGGCAGCGTCTCGAAGACGATCTGGCTCGCGGCAGAGACATCCCCGAAGACAGGCATCTGCATCACGACCTGTGACCAGCCATCACCGAGGTTCACCACGGCCACGTCGGCCGGAGGCGCAGTCAGATCGATCTGCACCGTCGCCCCACCGTCGGCCTCGATCTTCACCACCAGCGTATTGTCCGCATCCAGCCCCTTGGCCTTGAAAACAAACTCGCTGTAGCCGGTCGCGAAACCGGGCGTCAATCCCGTAAGGCCGAGCTGCGCCAGGGCGCCGCCGCCGTAGCCGCCACCGACGCTGACCTCCAGCGCATTGGCGTAGGAATTGTCTGCGACCGTCGCGAAAGAACTTCCCGAGCCAAACGGGTCGTAGTTCGGTTCCAGGTCCGCCTCTGATCCGTCAGCTGCAAAAATGATGACGTCCGGCTTGATCCCAGGAGCGGCAGGCTCGGCCGCGCCTTCCTCACCGGAATAAACCCGGACCCAGTCGACCTCCATCGTCGCTTCCGAAGGCGTCGATCCGTCCGGCGCGCCGGGGAAATTGCCGCCGACCGCGAGGTTCAGCAGGACGTAGAAGGGCTGGTCGAAAGGTGCGGGATACGGTGCCGCATCGCTCTGCCAGAAATTCTCCACCGCGTACAGGATGCCGTCGTAATACCAGCGGATCTCGTTCTCTTCCCATTCCACCGCGTAGGTATGGAAGTCCTCGGTGACATCGGTCGAAGGCACATAGGTGTTGGAGGCGATGATCCTGCCGAGATTGCCGCCCCCGTAATGCAGCGTGCCGAAGATCTCGTTGCCGCCCCCGTCGCCGCCAGGCCCGGGGAATCCATCCAGGTTCACGGCTTCGAGGATGTCGATCTCACCGCTCGACGGCCATTCACCATAAGGGCTGTCCTGCGCCAGCATCCAGAACGCCGGCCAAAGGCCCTGGCCCGACGGCAGCTTGATGCTGGCCTCGATCCGGCCGTATTTGAACGCGAAGCGGTCGCGGGTGTTGATGCGGGCCGAGGTAAAGCCGAAGTCCTTGACCGTCTCCCTGCGGGCGGTGATCTTGAGCTTCCCGTCCTCGAGCTGGGCGTTGTCCGGGAGGTACCACTGCCGCTCGCCGTTGCCCCAGCCCGGGATGCCGTACTGGCTGCCGTCACCGGACTCGAAGAACCAGACCTCGGGGTCCAGCTGGTTACCGTTGAATTCATCGCTCCAGACCAGCGTCAGCAGGTCCAGGTCGCTCACCGGGAACGTCTCGGGAATCTCGAGCGTCGGATCGTCGATATTGAAGTTGACGCGGGTGGTCGTATCGGCCTTCGGGATGACGATCGGCTGTACGTTCGCCAGCGGCTTGGGACGGTCTCCGCCGTCGCAGGCGGCTATCAGACTCACGGCGGCCAAGGTCGCTGCCAACCGCAGCACTCCTCGCGAGCGAAGAATCATAGGTTTCCCCTCAGATCACAGCACAGAGCGGACGGAACCGGCTCTTTAATTCCCATTGTTTAGCGAGGTTAGGCAGACATTGACAGCGGTGTCAATTTCGGGTTTCACAAAACTGCCACGCGGCCCTAATCAAGGTTTGGCGGCCAGGCTGGAAACCGCCTTGCGGCACAGGGCGCGGACGATTGAAGGCGAGCGGAGCACGGCCGGCGGACCCTGCTCCAACTGGAGAATATCGTTACGAATCCTCGCCTTATATTGCATCGCAGCAGCGGGATTCCGACGCGAAGCACCACGCCGACAACAGTTTGCTCCGGCAAACCTTGTCGCGCCCGCGACGTCCTTCGCAGCAGGCGCCGGGCCTAGCGCTGCATAACCTGCTTGGGGGTCCTGTCCACGAAAAAGATGCCCCAGTGCTTCTCGGCGCCGAGCGGGTTGTTCGGATTGCCCTTCCACGGCTCGTCGAACGCCTCGAAGAAGAAAACTGTCATATTGGCGTGCTCGGCCCACGCGCGAATCTCGTGGTAGTAGCGCGCCTGGCTGGCCTCGTTCGCCCGGCCACCGAACTCGCTCGCGGTGGTCGCCCAGCCCGCCTCGAGGATGGCCATGGGCTTGTCGGGCAGGGCGGCACGCACGCGCTCCAGGTTCTCGATCGTATACGGCAGGGCCTCGTCCATCGTTTTCTCCTCCCAGGCCGGATAGGTGTGAATCCCCAGGAAATCCACCTCCGCAGCCAGGGGCGCGCCCTCCTCGGCCCACCACTCGTAGTTGTCGGCCACCGTGACCGGCTGCGTGATGGCGCTCCTGACCTGCCTCACGTACTCAATCACGTTCTCCAGCGGGACCATGTGGTCGTTCCAGCTGACGAGCGCCTCGTTGCCGACGTTGACCGCGACGACGATATCTTCGTACTCCTGCGCCAGCCTGATGCCCAGCGCCACTTCCTGCGCGTTCGCCACTGCATTGGCGGCCAGCTCCTCCTCGGGAATCGGCTCGTCCAGCCAGGGGCAGCCCTCGTGATTGCTGAACTCTGCGCGCAGCCATATCCCGAGCAGCATCTTCATGGGCAGGTCATGCTCCCGGATCAGGGCCAGTGTCCTCTGGGTCTTGTTGTCTACGTCGTACATCCGGATGAGACGGAATCCGTGATCCAACAGGATCTGGAGATCCTCCAGGATCTGCTCATCGCTCGGCTCGATGGCGCCCTGGCCGCGGTCCGGGTGCTGGCCCTCCCGGTAGCCGGAATAGGCGATGGCCATGACCTGTCCGGCGAGCAGGTCTTCTGG
>JASFEC010000235.1:0-3783 GCA_050125045.1 Gammaproteobacteria bacterium
AAGAGGTTGGCGAGGTCGGAGGCCTTGGCATAGTTCACCTGGAGGAACTCGGTGCGCAGCGGCGCCAGCTCCTGGATGTCCTGCTTGGCCTCGAGCTCCTGCTTCTCACGTGCCGCGATCTCCGGCGCCGGCGCGACCAGCATGACGTTGCCGACCTGGCGCATGTCGAGGCCCTTGGTCGCCAGGATGATGTCCAGCGCCTGGTCCCAGGGCACGTTGTCGAGGCGCAGGGTGACGTTGCCGGCGACCGAGTCGCTGACCACGACGTTCAGGCCGCTGGTCTCCGCCAGCAGCTGGAGCACCGAGCGGACCTCGATATCCTGGAAGTTGAGCGTCAGCCGCTGGCCGGTGTATTCCTTGCGCTCGTCGAAGACGCCGAACTCGGTCGGGTCCTGCTGCTCGACCGGGCGGAACTCGATGTTGAGCTGCTCGTCGGCCTGGTAGGCCAGCCGCTCGTAATCGCCGGAGACCTTGATTACGAGGCGCGCGCCGCCGGGATAACGAACGCTGTCGACCGTCTCCACGGGCGTCGCGAAATCCAGCACATCGAGACTGCGCAGGAGCTCGTCCGGCAGGGACGCGTTGCGCAGCTCGACGATCGTCCGGTCCAGCTCGTCGCGGATGTCGACACCGATCGAGGGATCGCTGAGGGAGACGATGACGCGCCCGGCGCCGTCGGCGCCCCGGCGGAAATCGATATCCGTGATGTCGCCCGAGGTCCCGCGCGCCGCGGACGTCGTGCCGGAAGGCTGCCCGAAGGTGCCGGCCTGGGCCGCCGCCTGCCTCACGCCGGCTTCGCCCAGCGTCACGGTGATGCGATTGCCCTGCACATCGGTCTCGTAGGGCACCATCACGTCGAGGTTGAGAACCACTCGGGTCCGACCCTGCGCTTCCGCGAGCAGGATGGTGTCCAGCGCGCCGCGCTTGACCTCGCGGCGCCGCTCGGCGGCGCCCAGGCCCACGCCGGGCAAATCGAGCGAGATGCGCGCGGGTTCCTCGATGGTGAACGACAGCGGCTCGGGCGCCGGGCCGCTGGTGGTCATCACCAGCACCATGCGATTGCCCGGCAGCGTGCTGACTTCCAGGTCCGTGAGCTCCAGCTCCTGGGCCTGGGCCTGGGCCGCGCAGCTCAGCCATAACAAGGGCAGTGCGGCGAGCGCCCACCATGTGCGGCGCGACCTCGTTGGCGCTGCGTCCATCCTGTTGCTCCGACTGTGATCGCGCATCATGAGTAACTTCTCCCCGAGATTCATGTCTCACCCAGCCCGATGGAGGCCGCGCGCTCGGTATATCCGCCGAGGCCATCCGGCACGATCTCCAGTAACTGGATGGCCGATTCGGTGATTGAAATGATCCGGCCGTCGTTCTGGCCGAGGTAATTGCCCACCACGACCCGGTGGATGAGCTTGTCGCTGGTCTGCACCAGCCCGTAGAGCTGCCCTTCCTTGTTCAGGGTGCCCACCATGCGGAGGGTATCGAGCGGGAAACCCTCAAGGAACTCGCGCTTCCGGGTCGCGTCCGGGCGCACGCCGTCATCGTCGCCGCCGCCGGCGGCCGGCAAATCGGGCACGAAGGGCGAACGCGCGTCGGAGCGCTCGTAGGTCACGGTCTCGTAGGTCTTGACCGGCGGCAGCGGATCGATGGCGCCGCCCGGCCGTTCGTTGACCTCCGCGATGTAGCCCTCCAGGTCGGACATGCTGCGCGAGCAACCGGCGGTCGTCGCCAACATCAGCCCGAGCGCCAGCACGAACAGGATCTTGTTGAGGTTCATCATTGGCCACCGCCCTCGTGCTCGACATAGCGGTAGGTCTTCGCCGTGAGATCCATTATCAGCCGCCCGCTGCCGTCTCCGCCGCGCTGTCCTTCCGGACGCAGCGAAATATCGTGCAGGGTCACGATCCGGGGCAGGGCCACCACGCCGCTGACGAAATTACCGAGCTCATGATAGGTGCCTACCACCTGCATCCTGATGGGAAGCTCGCTGTAGGCCTCCCGGCTGATCTCGCTCATGGGCTGGAACAGGCGTTCCTCCAGGCCCGCCGCCAGGCCGGTCTGGGAGATGTCGACCAGCAGGCTCGGCACCTCGGTCTCGCCGGGCAGCTGCCGCAGCATGGCGCCGAACGTCTGCTCCACTTCGGCGAGCTGGGCCTGGTACGCCTCGAGGTTGGCCGCCAGCTCCTGGCGGCTCTCGAAGGTCGCCCGCAGGTCGGTCTCCTGGCGCTCTACCTGCTCCAGCTGGGGGATCTTGTCCCGCCAGACGAAGTAGTAGGTGCCGCCCGCCGCCACGAGCACGAAGATCAGCCCGATGGCGACCGCGCGGAACACCAGCGGCCAGCGGCCGATGTCCTTGACGTCCAGGGTGCGGAGTTCCTCGAGGTAGTTCATCTCACTCGCCCCCCTCGTCATCCGTGGTGCTCAGCTGCTGCCCGGCCAGCGAGAATTGCGCCCGGCGACCGATGTCCGGCTGGCTCCCGCCGCGCTGCTGCCCGGACTGCACGACCTGGAGGATGGGGCTCCCCAGGTAGGGCGAGTCATCGATGTTGCGCATCAGCGCGGAGACACGGGTGCTGGACTCGGCCATGCCGCGGAACAGCAGGCGTCGGCCCGTCTGTGAAAACTCGGTCAGGTAGACGCCCTCGGGCATCACGGCCACCAGCTGGTCGAACAGGTACACCGCCTCCGGCCGCGCCCGCTGCAGGTCGTCGATCGCCGACATGCGGGCCAGCAGCCGCTCCTTGCGCAGCCGCAGGTTGCGGATCTCCTTGATCTGGTTGTCGAGCCGGGCGATCTCCTGCTCCAGGCGCTGGTTGCGCGCCTTCTGGTAGTCGATCCGGCCCTGCAGGTAAATGTTCACGAGCAGCATGATCAGTGCGCCCATGAGCACCGCTGCAACGGAGGCGATGGCGAAGTTTTTCTGGCGTTCCTTGCGCAGCTCGGCGCGCCAGGGCAACAGGTTAATGCGCGGCATCAGTCAAAGCTCCTCAGCGCCAGGCCGCATGCCGTGAGCAAGGCGGTGGCATCCTTCATCACGCCCTGGGAGCGGGCCCGGGAGGATATCTTCATCATGCCCAGCGGATTGCCGACCTGGGTCGGGATGCCCACTCGGCTGCTGATCACGTCGGCCACCCCCGGGATGTTCGCGCAGCCCCCGCAAACCAGGATCTGCTCGGGCTGTTCGCGGTTGGTGCCGGAGGCCAGGAAGAACTGCAGCGAGCGGCTGACCTGCTGGGTCATGTCGTCGATGAAGGGCTCGAGGATCTCCGGCTCGTAATTGCTCGGCAGCCCGCCTTCCTTCTTGGCGCGGCCGGCCTCTTCCAGGGTGAGGCCGTAGGTGCGCATGATCTCCTCGGTCAGCTGCTGGCCGCCGAAGGCGAAGTCTCGCGTGTACATCACCTTGAGGTCCCGCAGCACACTGAAGGTCGTGCTGCTGGCCCCGAAATCCATCACCGCGACATTGTGGCCGACGCCGTCCTCCGGCATCTGGTGACGCAGGAGGCGGCAGGCGTTCTCCACCGCGAAGGCTTCCACGTCGACGATCACGGTCTTGAGCCCGGCGGCCTCGACCGCCGCCTGACGCTGCTCCACGTTCTCCGTGCGCGTGGCCACCAGCAGCACGTCGAGCATGTCGGGATCGTTCTCGGTGGGCCCGATGACCTCGAAGTCATAGCTGACCTCTTCCATCGGGAAGGGGATGTACTGGTCGGCCTGCAGCGCGACCTGGCCCTCGAGCTCGTTCTCGTTGAAGCTCGCGGGCAGCTGGATGACCTTGGTGATCGCCGCGTC
>JASFEC010000236.1:0-3777 GCA_050125045.1 Gammaproteobacteria bacterium
TCGAGCAACTGGTATTCGACATAGGGGTAGACGAGCTTGCGGTCCGCCGGCACCAGGCCCGGGTCCAGCGTATCTTCGACGTTCGCGAACTCGCGCTGGTCATGGACCAGGCCCGCGATCCAGCGGCGTGCCCACCCGTCGGACAGTCCCGCCGAGCGCCCGATATAGAAGTCCAGGTGCTCGATGTCCTGGCGATACCGGCCGATCTCGTCGCCCAGCGCATACACCTTGTCTTCGCGCTTCTCATCCAGCACGCGCCCGCCGACGGCCCGCCGCGCGTCCAGGGCATAGAAGGGCCGCGCCAGGCTGAAACCTACGACATGGCCATCGCTGTTGTCGGCCACCACGGCGTCCACCGCAATCCAGCGGCCGCCGAGATTTCGGTCGGTATAGCCGATCTCTGACGACTGGCGCTCCTCGTCCAGCCGGCGGCTGTAGCGCAGGTTACTGCCCAGGCCGAGGAAGTTCTCATCCTCGAGGTCCAGGCCGATGCGGGTCTCGCCGCCGCTGCGGGAGATCGAGAAACCAGGCTTGAGCGTCCACACGTCGCGGGTGTGCACGACGACGTCGACCACCTCGTCATCGCAATACGCATAACGAATCTGCGCCTCGTACAGATAACTCGTCGCGCGCAGGATTCGTCCGGACTCTTCCATTGCCTGCGCCCGGAACGCATCACCCTCGGTGAACAGCAACTGGTTGCGGATGACTTCCGGGCGGGTCAACAAGTGCAGCCGGTTCATGAGGCGGAAGAGTGCGTTGTCCTCTTCCGGCGTGTCGGTGGCGAAGATGTTCTGGTTGTCGACGGTAATGGCCCGGATGCGCGCGCCCGCCGCCTCGAGTTCCTCGGGCGTCCGGGTGCAACCCGTCGCCTCGGCGGCCGGCAGCGGAAAAGCGGCGAGCAGCGCGAACAGGCTCGCGGCGGCCGCAAGCCCGGCAACCTGTCCCTGGGTGCTGACCCCCGGCGCTCTCATGCGCGTAGGTTACCCCGGATTAGGCTCCCCGCTGAGACCTGGTCCGCAGCCTTGGGACGGCGCTGCTGCCCGCTGTCGTGCGCGGTACCCGCCGATAGCCATCGTCTATCGGTTCTAAAGAAACAATTCACTTCACAACTGGGCCGCCTGCGCCTAGCCTAACGCCCATCTCACTCGGGGGACCCGATGATGACCAAGACTTTCAGCTTTGCCGTCGTGCATTTCATGGTCGCGTTCAGTGTCGGCTTCGCGCTGACCGGCAGCATCGCCATCGGTGGCGCCATGGCGCTGATCGAGCCGGCGCTGAACACGGTGGCCTATTTTTTCCACGAGAAGGCGTGGGAGCGCGTGCGCGCTCCCCGGCTCAATCCGGCTTGAGCGAAGCCGGCACTTTCATTGGATAATCGGGTCCATGCGGCCCGCTGAACAGACTGGATCCGACGCCGCCCCCGAGGTGATCCTCAGCCTCGGGGGCCTCCATTGCGCGTCCTGCGTGGGCCGTGTTGAACAGGCGCTGCGCGCCGTGCCGGGCGTGGAGGAAGCCAAGGTCAACCTCGCCTCCTCGCGCGCCTTCGTCCGGATCGCCGGCGGCGACGCCGGGATTGCGGTGCGCGCCGTGCGCGAGGCCGGCTTCGAGGCTGAGCCCCTGCTCGATACTCCGGAGCATGCAGCGCGCGAGGCCCGGGCGCGGGCCGACGAGAGCCGCCGGCTGCTGCGGGCGTTCCTGCTGGCAGCCGCGCTGACTCTGCCGGTCTTCCTGCTGGAGATGGGATCGCACCTCGTCCCCGGGATGGCCGCCGCCCTGGCCGAGACGCCCGGGACCCGACCGCTGCACCTGCTGTATTTCGTCCTCGCGACCGCCGTCCAGTTTGGACCGGGGCTGCGTTTCTATCGCACCGGCTGGCCGCCGCTGCTGCGCGGCACCCCCGACATGAACTCCCTGGTGATGCTCGGCAGCTCGGCCGCCTGGGGTTACTCGGTGGTGGCGGTGTTTTTCGCCAGCCTGCTGCCGGCCGGAACCGCCAACGTCTATTTCGAAGCCTCGGCCGTGATCATCACGCTGATCCTCGGTGGCCGCTATCTCGAGGCCCGCGGGCGACGCGATCAGGCACCTGGTGTCGCTGCAGCCGCGCCTCGCCCGCGTCAGGCGCAATGGCCAGGAACTGGAGATCCCTGTCGAGCGCGTGCAGCGCGGCGAGCTGGTGCTGCTGCGTCCGGGCGAACAGGTCCCGGTCGACGGCACAGTAGTCGAGGGCGCCTCCTGGCTCGACGAGTCCATGGTGAGCGGCGAGCCGATGCCGGTGGAGAAAGCACCCGGTGACGAAGTCATCGGCGGCACCATCAACGGCAGCGGCGCGCTGAGTTTCCGCGCCACGCGCGTCGGGGCCGACACGGTGCTGGCAAGGATCGTGCGCATGGTGGAGCAGGCCCAGGGCGCGAAGCTGCCGATCCAGGCCCTCGCCGACCGGGTCACGCAGGTTTTCGTCCCGGTCATCATCGCCATCTCGCTGCTGACCTTTCTCGCCTGGCTGTGGCTCGGCCCCCAGCCGGCGCTGACTTTCGCGCTCGTCAACGCGGTGGCAGTGCTGATCATCGCCTGTCCCTGCGCCATGGGGCTCGCTACGCCCACGTCGATCATGGTCGGCAGCGGCAAGGCCGCGGAACTCGGCCTCCTGTTCCGGAAGGGCGAGGCGCTGCAGTCACTCAGCGAGGCGGATACCGTCGCGCTGGACAAAACGGGCACCCTCACCCGCGGCAAGCCGGAGCTGGAGCAGGTGGTCGCGGCGCCGGGGATGGTCGAAGATGAAGTTCTCGCCCTGGCGGCGTCGATCGAGCAACGCTCCGAGCACCCGATCGCCAGGGTGATCGTGACCGGTGCGAAAGCCCGCGGACTGACCCTGGCAGACCCGGAAGACTTCAAGAGCCGCACCGGGCTGGGCGCCGCCGGCACGGTGGGCGGCCGAATGGTCGCCGTCGGCGCGGGGCGGTTCATGGCGGCACTCGGGGTCGACACCACGCCGCTGGAGGCCGCCGCGGCGGCCGGGGCTCACGGCGGCGGCACGCCGCTCTACGTGGCTGTCGACGGGCAGCTGGCGGCGCTGGTGGTCGTGGCGGATGCCCTCAAGGAGGGCGCCCGCGAGGTCGTGGCCGCCCTCCAGGCACAGGGCCTCCGGGTGCTGATGCTGACGGGCGACGACGCGCGCACCGCCGGCGCCGTGGCGCGGGAAGCGGGTGTGGACGACTGGCATGCCGAGCTCATGCCGGGGGACAAGTCGGCGCTGGTCCGGGCCCTGCAGGCCGAAGGCCGGCGTGTCGCCTTCGTCGGCGACGGCATCAACGATGCCCCGGCGCTGGCGCAGGCCGAGGTCGGCATCGCGATCGGGACGGGTACGGACATCGCCATCGACAGCGCGCAGCTCGTGCTCATGTCCGGCGACCTCGGACAGCTGCCCACGGCGGTCGCGCTGTCGGCAGCGACCCTGCGCAACATCCGGCAGAACCTGTTCTGGGCCTTCGCCTACAACGCCAGCCTCGTGCCGGTGGCGGCCGGCTTGCTCTACCCGGCCACCGGGGTGCTGCTCTCGCCGATGCTGGCCGCACTCGCCATGGCCCTGTCCAGTCTCTGCGTCGTCGGCAACGCCCTGCGGCTACGCAGCTTCAGCCCCCCGGGGCTTATCCGTTCTTCAGCCCCCGCTTGAGCCCGACCGCACCGGACTCCCCGTCCATGGCGTGGCAGGCCATCGGACGGCCGGACGGCTCAGCCCAGCAACCACGCCGCGGCCAGGGCCGCGACGAACAGCAG
>JASFEC010000237.1:0-3731 GCA_050125045.1 Gammaproteobacteria bacterium
GGGTCAGGTGCACGTTCGCTGTCTACCTCGGTGAGCGCGTTCAGACAGCAGATACGACATCGGGTGCCGGCACGAACAAGAACCCCGGCACAAGGCCGGGGTTCCGTTAGGGACGCTGTCACAAAGGCATTACCTCTGGCGTCTTGCTTCCAGGCGGCTGGTCGTCCCATCCGAGAAGTCTCGTATTGTGGCGACGATCTTGTTGCCCGTGAGCTTGCCTTCCAGGACGGCGACTGCTTGCGGCCCGCCGGGACCCAGCGCAACCGAAAGCAGTGCTGAGAAATCGCCGCTGCTTTCAAGATGCCCGGTCAGCTCCCCCGAAATCTCACCCACATCGGGGATGGTGTAGGTGAAGGTGCCGTAGAACAGCCCGGAATTCTCCTGCTGATAGATCGCGCCATCGAAGAGCAGCCCGGACAGGATATCCCCGTTTGGATAGATCGCATCCGCCTCGCCACTCCAATTGCCGTTCAAATCTCCCGCCATGGCCAGACCGCTGGCGAACAGGAGCGCGACAAACAGCATCAGGCCGCGGAGTTTTGTGAAGATTCTCATCGTCGTGTCCTCGCGAGCTAAACCAGCCCTCAGTGGACTGGAGCGAGTGATCAGCCACGCAGGATGGCCGTGGAACTAACGAAACAGAGGTTGGCAAGCTATCCCGCGCGTCTGGGCTTGGTAGCCCGGCTATCGGGAGCCTCGTGACGTCGGACCACACCGCCACGGAAAGGACCGGGAGAGGCAGCCTCGCCGGCACCGCGATGCCGGGTACTAGTCTTTATATAGGCGTTATATGAGGCTTCCTCAAGGCTGCTGGCGTAGCTTCAGCTGATGCTCGCGGATGCTCCGGCCACCGCGCTGTGCATGTGCCCGTCGGTACGCAGAACGGGGACAGGCCATTCTTGGACGACTTGAGCGCTCCTCATCTTCAAGATCACAGGGCCTCGGGAGAGTGGCTACTTCCCGGTGTCTCCGCGTTGCGTGGCAAACCGCAACCAGATCGCAACATCCGGCCCGACGCCGGTCTGGTCTTGGGGCCCGGGAGGTCGCCGCCCAAAATGGGCAAATAAAGTCTCGTCAGCGTGGCGGCGAGACGGCGCGATGATGGACAATGCGATGCTGATTTCGCGAAGGAATCTGCGCATGGGCTCGATCAGATATCTGGCTGCCGGCATGGTGTGCATCGCGCTTACCTCCCCGGCCTGGTCCGCCCCGCTCGAAGAGTGCATCGCCCGGGAAGTCCTCGAAGGCGACCCCGAGCGCAGCGCGGCGGAGATCAAGCGGTTGTGCCGCGAGCGCGCCGGTTCGGAGCGGCTAGGCTCGGCGGCGAGCGACGAAGCACTCAGTGCCGTCGAGATTCGGGGTCGGGCTGAGGCTGCCGTGGAAGGCGGCGACTACGTGATCACCGCCTACCACCCCTCCTACATCATGTTCACGTATGACAGCGCTTTCGACGCCGGCGACACGCCGTTCGCCCAGATCGATCCGGACTTCGCGGGGTTCGAAAAGAAGGAGATGAAGTACCAGGTCAGCGCCAAGGCCATCGTTGCCCGCAACATCTTCGACAGCAACATTTCGGTGTTCGGCGGCTATACCCAAACGGCTTGGTGGCAGGTCTTCTCCGACAAGGGCATCACGTCAGCGCCGTTCCGGGAAATCAACCACGAGCCGGAGCTCTTCCTCCGCCACTTTGGCGGGCCGGCGTTGCCCTTCGGCGGCCGCGTCGTCAACTGGGATCTCGCGCTCGTGCATGAGTCGAACGGTCGATCGCAGTTCCTGTCGCGCAGCTGGAATCGGGTGATGGGCCGGGTCACGCTCGACTACGGCGATCTCGCCCTGTTCGGGCGGCTGTGGTACCGGCTGCCGGAGGACGAAGAAGACGACGACAACCCGAACGAGTATCGCTTCCTCGGATACGGTGATGTCCGCGCCGTTTGGGCCCCGAACCGCAACACCTTCAGCCTCCTCGTGCGTCCAGGGACCGAGAAGATCGGCGCCGAGTTCAGCTGGAGCTATCCCATTACGGACGACCTGCGTGTCTATGCGCAGTGGTGGCATGGCTACGGCGAAAGCCTGATTGCTTACGACCAGCGCGTGAACCGTTTCGGCATCGGCATCGCGCTGAACGATTTCCTGATGCGCAACGATCCGCGGTGACCCAGGTAGTCCTGGGGCCGGCGACTTGACGTGGTGAAGGCGTCTTCGAACACGCTACTTATTGCTTCGAGGGTTCGAATCCCGGCGAGTCAAGCAGTGTTGAATTGGCGGAGAGGGAGGGATGAGTCGGCGCTAAGCGCCGACGCCTTCGGCTTCGAACACGCTACTTATTGCTTCGAGGGTTCGAATCCCGGCGAGTCAAGCAGTGTTGAATTGGCGGAGAGGGAGGGATTCGAACCCTCGAAGGTGTCGCCACCTTGCCGGTTTTCAAGACCGGTGCATTCAACCGCTCTGCCACCTCTCCGGCGGAGGCATTGTCCCTGCCGGCCCGGGGAAGCTGCAAGTAACCTGGCTGGCGCGGGCAGACGGGCGATGGCGTGGGCCGGTATGATGTCGGGACACCACGCTGACGAAAATTTCGCCACCACGCATGCAACAGGTACGCATACAGATCCAGGGCCCAGGCGGCGGGCCGGGCAAGCCGCCCGGCCTCCTGGCCCGCATTCTGCTCAGCATCGTGGCGGTGGTCGTGCTGGTCTCGGCAGCCTTCCTGGGCGCCGTGTTCTTCCTGGCGGCCTTGGGCTTGTTCATCGTCGGGTCAATCATCGTGGCGATCAGGCTGTGGTGGCTCCGGCGCCAGATCGAGGCCGCAATGCGGCGGGGCGAGACACCGGGCGCCGGGCGACCGAGCCCCGGGCGTCGCGAGGATGTCATCGAGGGCGAGTACCGTGTGATGGGCGAGGATCGTGACACCCGGCGGCAGGGAGACGGGGAGGAGCGCTGACTTGACCGGCCTGAAGAAGGACCATCGCGGGCTCAGGCGCCGGCCGCTATACACGCCGCTCGCGATCGTCGTCATCTCGTTGCTCGTCGCGGCGCTGGTCGGAGCCTGGCTGGTCGCCTCCTGGGGCACAACCTCGGTGGTGCTGGTCCGGCATGCGGAGCGGGCCGGAGAGGGGCTCGACGCAAACTTGACGGCACCAGGCTATGCCCGGGCAATGCGGCTGGCTGAGACGTTGTCCGACGCCGGGGTGGACGCCATCTATGTCACCGAGGCGCGGCGCACCCAGGATACGGCCGCACCGCTGGCCGAGCGGGCCGGTGTAGTGCCGCGGGTCATCCCGGCCGCCGAGCATGACCGGCTGCTGCGCCGGCTCAAGTGGCGGCATCGCGGCGATATCGTGCTGGTGGTCGGTCACGGCAATACGGTGCCGTTGATTGCCGAGGGGCTGGGCGCGCCCATCCACATCATCGAGGCCGACGAGTTTTCTGGCCTTTGGGTGATCACTTACTCCCGCCTGCGCGGAACGAGATTGCTGGCGCTCCGCTACTAGCGATGCGGGTACCCCATACGCTCGCGCTCCTGTTCGCGTTGATGGTCCTCGCCCTCGTGATGACCTGGACGCTGCCGCAGGGTGAGTTCGAGACGGCAGTGAACGCGCAGGGCCGGGCGATGGTCTTGCCCGGGACCTATGCCGTTGCCGAGGAGCGGATCTGGCTGCCGCCCTGGGCCGTGCTCACCGCCGTGCCCCGCGCCCTGGCGGACGCCCAAGTAATCATCTTCTTCCTCTTCATCG
>JASFEC010000238.1:0-3684 GCA_050125045.1 Gammaproteobacteria bacterium
GGCCAGGCGATCGATCTCGAGGCCGCGGGCCAGCGGCTCGGCGTGGCAGCGCTCGAACAGATGCATCGTCTCAAGACGGGCGCCCTGATTCATGCCAGCGTGATGATGGCGG
This sequence comes from Gammaproteobacteria bacterium, assembly GCA_050125045.1. GTDB lineage: Bacteria > Pseudomonadota > Gammaproteobacteria > Steroidobacterales > XN24 > XN24. The sequence continues at coordinate 113 of JASFEC010000238.1, forward strand.
CCGCAAGCGTCGTGGGATTGCCGGCCGAGCTCAAGACGGGGCTGGATCGCTACGGCCTGGCGCTGGGCCTCGCCTTCCAGGTCCAGGACGATATCCTGGACGTCGAGGGCGAGACCGAGGTGCTGGGCAAGCGCGCCCGGGCCGACGCCGCCCTGGACAAGCCCAACTACCCGGCCGTCGCGGGCCTGCCCGCCGCCAAGGCGAGGTTGCGGGAACTGCATGACGAGGCCGTGGCGGCGCTCGCGCCGCTCGGCGACGCGGCCACCCCTCTAAGATGGCTGTCGGGCTGGCTCACCGAGCGCCGCCACTGACGGACCCGGCGGCGCGCCTTGGACAGGGCCCGCCGTCTGGCGGATAATTCACGGGTCATTTCCACCGGAACGGCGCAGCCCGCAAGGACATGAGTCTGCAGGACAAATATCCCCTGCTGTTCAGCATCCAGGATCCGGCCGACCTGAGGGGTCTGCCGGAAGAGGCGCTGGAGGCCGTGACGCACGAGTTGCGCGGCTACCTGGTCGAGACGATGGCCCAGACGGGTGGCCATTTCGCCGCCAACCTGGGCACGGTGGAACTGGCCACGGTCCTGCACTACGTCTTCGATACGCCGCGCGACCGGCTGGTCTGGGACGTCGGCCACCAGGCCTATCCCCACAAGATCCTGACCGGGCGGCGTGACCGCCTGTCCTCCATCCGCCAGCTCGGCGGGCTCGCGCCCTTTCCCACCCGCTTCGAGAGCGAGTACGACACCTTCGGGGTCGGCCATTCCAGCACCTCGGTGAGCGCCGCGCTGGGCATGGCGATCGCGGCCAAGCAGAAGGGCGAGCGGCGACGGGTCACCGCCATCATCGGCGACGGCGCACTGACGGCGGGCCTGGCCTACGAAGCCCTCTGCCACGCGGGCAGCCTCGACGTCGACCTGCTGGTCATTCTGAACGACAACGACATGTCGATCTCCGAGAACGTCGGCGCCATGTCGAACTACCTGGCCCGGGTGCTCTCCGGCAAGCTGTATTCGCAGATGCGCGAAGGCAGCAAGAAGCTCATCCGCCGCATGCCGACCGTGTGGGAACTGGCGCGGCGCTCCGAGGAGCACGTCAAGGGGATGGTGCTGCCCGGAACCCTGTTCGAAGAGCTCGGCCTGAACTACATCGGCCCCGTCGACGGCCACGACGTCGACGTCCTGCTCAAGACGCTGCGCAACGTGCGCGACCTGCCCGGGCCGCAGTTCCTGCACGTGGTCACGCGGAAAGGCAAGGGCTACGCGCCGGCGGAGGCCGATCCCATCCTCTGGCACGGCCCCGGGCCCTTCGACCCGGACAAGGGCGAGATCCACAAGACGCCTGCCAAGGGCAAGACCTACTCCGCCATCTTCGGCGACTGGCTCTGCGACATGGCCGAGGCGGACGAGCGCGTGGTCGGCATCACGCCGGCGATGCGCGAGGGCTCCGGCATGGTGGAGTACTCGCGCCGCTTTCCCGACCGCTATTTCGACGTCGGCATATGCGAGCAGCATGCAGTGACGCTCGGTGCCGGCCTGGCCTGCGAGGGCACGCGGCCCGTCGTGGCGATCTATTCGAGCTTCCTGCAGCGCGCCTACGACCAGCTGATCCACGACGTGGCGCTACAGAACCTGCCCGTGATGTTTGCGCTCGACCGCGGCGGCCTGGTGGGCAACGACGGGCCTACGCACCACGGCGCCTATGATCTTTCCTTCCTGCGCTGCATCCCGAACATGACCGTGATGGCGCCGGCGGACGAAAACGAGTGCCGGCAGATGCTCTTCACCGGCATCAAGCTGGACGGGCCGAGCGCCGTCCGGTACCCGCGTGGGACCGGTCCGGGAGCCGCGATCGAGACCGAGATGAAGGCGCTGCCGCTGGGCAAGGCCGAGGTCCGCCGGCGCGGCAAGGGCCTGGCGCTCCTCGCTTTCGGCGCGATGGTGCCCGTGGCGGAGCAGGTCGCGGAGAGCCTCGACGCGACCGTCGTCAACATGCGCTTCGTCAAGCCACTGGACGAGGAGCTCGTGCTGGCGATGGCGAAGAGCCACTCGGCGCTGGTCACGCTCGAGGACAACGCTGTCATGGGCGGCGCCGGCAGCGCAGTGGGCGAGTGTCTCGCAGCGCACCGCATTCTCGTGCCGCTGCTGAACATCGGCATTCCCGACCACTTCATCGAGCACGGCTCGCGCGGCGAGTGCCTGGCCGATGCCGGCCTCGACGCCGCCTCCGTCCTCGAGGCAGTGCGCGCCTGGCGGCGCTCGCCGGAACTCCGTACCGTGGGAGAATCCTGAACTCGTCGCGGCATGAATCCTGCCGCGGCCCTGTAACGAAAACCCGGGCAAGCCGCCCGACCGGACGCGCGCCGGGGCCACGACGCCGCCAGGCCGCGCAGCGGAACCTACAGCCCAACCGGGGACTACTGAGATGAAAGACGTGAGCGAGGCCGGAGCCATCAACATCGATCCAATAGCCGACGTCCAGGGCAGCGCCGACCTGCGCAATATCCCGATCAACAAGGTCGGGATCAAGGACATCTATCACCCCGTGCGCATCAAGGAGCGCAACGGCGGCGAACAGCACACGGTTGCGAACCTGAACATGTACGTCGACCTGCCGCACAACTTCAAGGGCACCCACATGTCGCGCTTCGTGGAGATCCTCAATAACCACGAGCGTGAGATCTCCGTGAAGTCCTTCCGCGACATGATGAGCGAGCTGACGGAGCGCCTCGATGCGGAGTCGGGGCACATCGAGATGTCTTTCCCGTACTTCGTCAACAAGGCCGCGCCCGTGTCCGGGGTGCAGAGCCTGATGGACTACCAGGCCAGCCTGATCGGCGAGCGCCAGGGCGACGAAAGCATCATCTGGGTCAAGGTCGTGGTGCCGGTCACCAGCCTCTGTCCTTGCTCGAAAAAGATCTCCGACTACGGCGCCCACAACCAGCGTTCCCACGTCACGATCTCCGCGAAGGTGGACGGCCTCGTCTGGATCGAGGAACTCATCGAGCTAGCCGAGCAGGAAGCCTCGTGCGAGCTGTTCGGCATCCTCAAGCGGCCGGACGAGAAGTGGGTGACCGAGCGCGCGTACGACAACCCCAAGTTTGTCGAGGACCTGGTGCGAGACATCGCCATGCGGCTCAATGCCGACGAGCGTATCCGCGCCTACACGGTGGAGTCCGAGAACTTCGAGTCCATCCACAACCACTCGGCCTATGCGCTGATCGAGCGGGACAAGGACAAGGACAGCCCGCTGCCGGCCTGAGGACCGCGTCAGTTGCGCACGCGAGGCGTGAGCCACATCGTGATGTCGGCCGCAGCGACGGCAGTGCCCGCGCGATCCTCCAGGGTCACCCCGATCACGAGCTCGTAGGGCTCGGCCGAGGACGCCGGCGCGGTCCGGGGCGCCGCGCGGGCGACGATTCTCCCGCGCGCCTTCGCCAGGTAGCGCACCTCCATCCCCTTGGGAATCCACCGCATGTCGTCCGGAATGCTGGCGTCGGTGACCAGCCCTGCGCAGAGCTCGGCGAGATTGCAAAGCGCGATCGCATGCACCGTGCCGATGTGATTCTGGATG
>JASFEC010000239.1:0-3684 GCA_050125045.1 Gammaproteobacteria bacterium
ACCTTTCCCTGCGCCCCCAACGGGCGGGCCAAGGCGATGGAGCAGGCCTCCGGCATGGTGAAGCTCGTGGCCGACAAGCGCGACGACTCGCTCATCGGGGCGCATGTCATCGGCCCGATGGCCGGCGAGCTCATCGGCGAGCTGGTGGTCGCCATGGAGTTCCAGGCGAGCATCGAGGACATCCAGCGCACGGTGCACGCGCACCCGTCGCTGACGGAGGCGATCCACGAGGCCGCCCTGGCGGCCGACGGCAAGGCCCTGCACGGCATCAACAAGTAGCCACGGGGCCGCGCTAGGCCTTGCGGCGCACCGAGATCACGTTCGGCAGGCGGCCGACCCGGTGCAGCAGGCGACTGAGATGCTCCAGGCTGTCGATCCCGGCCGTGATGTCAATGGTCGCCTGGTGACTGCTGCGATCGGTCCGGGTGGTCATCGCATTGATGTCGATTTTCTCGTCCGCCAGCAGCGCTGAAACGTCCCGGATCAGCCCGGTGCGGTCCCAGGCCAGAACCTCGATCTCGACCGGGTAGCTGGCGTGCTCCCGCTGGCCCCAGTCCACGGACATGAGTCTCTCGGGATGCTCGGCCTGCAGCCGCAGCAGGTTCTTGCAGGTGGCGCGATGAATGGAGACCCCGCGACCCTGGGTGATATAGCCGGCGATGGGCTCCGGGGGCAGCGGGCGGCAGCAGCGGGCGAAATTGGTCATCAGGTCGCCGACGCCCGAGATCGAGACCGCGGCCTCGGTATAGGCGGGCCGGCGCGCCTTCACCTGGACTTCCTCGGTGACGGACGGCTCGGGCGCTGGCGCCTCGCGTTCGCAGGCGGCGATGACCGCAGGCAGGGTCAGATCGCCGGCCCCGATGGCCAGCCACAGCTGTTCCTGGCCTTGCAGCCCGAAACGGGCGGCGACCGCATCGAGGCTCACGTCCAGTCCCAGCCGGCCCAGTTCCTTCTCCAGGGTCTGGCGTCCCGAGCGGCGGTTCTGGTCCTGGTCCTGCTGGCGGAACCACGCGCGCACCTTGCTGCGGCTGCGCGGAGACGCGAGGTAACCGGCCTGGGGCAGCAGCCAGTCGCGGCTCGGATGGGCGTTCTTCGCGGTCAGGATCTCGACCTTGTCGCCGTTCTTGAGCGAGTGGGTCAGCGGCACCATGCGGCCGTTGACCCGGGCGCCGCGGCAGTGGTGGCCGACGTTGGTGTGAACCTGGTAGGCGAAGTCGAGCGGAGTGGCGCCGGCCGGCATGTCGACCACGTCCCCCGCGGGTGTAAAGGCGTACACCCGGTCCTCGAAGATCTCGGTCCGCAGCTGGTCAAGCAGGTCCCGGTCCGCCTCGCCTTCCTCGCCCGGCGCCAGCAACTGCCGCAGCCAGGCGATCTTCTGCTCGAAGGCCGGGTCGCCCCGGCCCCCCTCCTTGTAGCGCCAGTGCGCGGCCACGCCGAGCTCCGCATGCTCGTGCATCTCGCGGGTGCGGATCTGGACTTCCAGCGGCTCCCGGCCGGGGCCGAGCACGGCGGTATGCAGCGAGCGATAGAAATTGCCCTTGGGGTTGGCGATGTAGTCGTCGAATTCCCCGGCGACGTAGGGCCAGAGGCTGTGCACCTGGCCCAGCACGGCATAGCATTCGGGCACGGTGTCGACCAGCACCCGCACCGCGCTGATGTCGAAGACCTGCTCGATCCCGACGCGCTTGCGCTGCATTTTTCGCCAGATACTGTAGATGTGCTTGGGCCGCCCCTCGATCTCGCCGCGAATCCCGGCCTGCTGCAGTTCGGCACGCAGGATGCGCAGCACTTCCTCTATCCGGGCCTCCCGGTCCTGCCGGGTTTGCTTGAGGTAATCGGCGATGCCCCGGTAGGTCTCGGGCTCCAGGTAGCGGAAGGCGAGATCCTCCATCTGCCACTTGAAGTACCAGATGCCCAGGCGGTTGGCGAGCGGGGCGAAGATCTCCCGCGTCTCGGTGGCGATACGCTCACGCAGCTCCGGCGCGGCCGCGCGGGCGCGCTGCAGCCGGTCGAGCTGGTCGGCGAGGCGCACCAGCACCAGGCGCACGTCAGCCACGATTGCGAGCAGCATCTTGCGCAGGGTCTCGGCCTGGGGCTGCGGCAGCGGCGTGCCGGAACGCCAGTTGTCCGGCAGCCCGAAGGAGCCAAGGCGTTGCAGCTCCTCGACCCGCCGCCGCATCTCGGCCCCGTAGCGCTTGGCGACGGCTTCGCCGGTGATCGCGCCGGCGGCGACCAGGGGGTACAGTACGGCGGCAGCGCGGATATCCGGTTCGGCCCGGATCTCTTCCAGCAGGGCTGCGATCGCCAGGCCGCGGCGAGCTGCTTCCGCATGGTCGGTCGCGAGCGAGCCCGCCTCGGCGACGGCGGCAGCCAGCAGGGACTCGGGATCGGTGTTGGCGGGAACTTTACTGGGCATCAGCGAGTCGATATGTTTTTGTATATAATTCGGAACCTAAGAGTAAATTCTTAAAGTAAAAGTGGAGGTTGCGTGATGGTTCGGTGGCTGCTCCTGGCAGGGATTCTCTCACTCTCTTCGTTCGCCGTCGCCGCGAGCGAGATCGACCTGAACGTCAATAACGAGGCGGTGCGCGTGACCGCGGCGGTCGAGCTGCGCAACGAACTCCTCATCGACGGCAGCTATTTCTACCACGACGACCGGGGTGACGTGTTCGGGGCTGGCTTTCACGTCACCGGGCCCTTCACCGCCGGTGTCAATGCGCTGCGGGCGGGCCTCGGCGTGCGCCTGCTGCGCGTCGACTCCGACGTGGCGGGGCGGGATTCCGGTACTGTCCTGCCTATCGGCGGCTTCGTGAACTACCGCTTCCCGGGCTACGACCGCTTCAGTGTCGGCGGCAGCGTCTACTATTCGCCCGACGTGCTGTCCTTCGGCGACACGCGCAGGTACTCGGAGTACAACGCCTGGGCTGCTTACAGCGTCGTGCGCCGGGGCCAGGTCTACCTGGGTGTCAGGAGCATCAAGACTGATTTTGAGCGCAGTCCGGAGGTGACCTTCGACACCGGTATGCACGTCGGCCTGCGCCTCCAGTTCTGACTTTCGCGTGGACGCTATTTCGGCGGGGCAGCTAAGATTGACGCTTTAACCATCCCGCGGGGCATTCATGGCTGGCCATAGCAAGTGGGCGAACATCAAGCACCGGAAGGACGCCCAGGACAAGAAGCGCGGCAAGATTTTCACCAAGCTGATCCGCGAGATCACCAGCGCGGCGCGGTCGGGTGACCCCGACCCGGGGATGAACCCGCGGCTCCGGCTGGCCATCGACAAGGCCAAGGCCGCCAGCGTGCCCAAGGACACGATCGAGCGGGCCTGGAAGCGCGGCTCGGGTGATGACGGAGGCGCGGACTACCAGGAAGTTCGCTACGAGGGCTACGCGCCCGGCGGCGTGGCGGTGCTGGTCGAGTGCCTGACGGACAACCGCAACCGGACGGTGGGCGAGGTGCGCCACGCCTTCAGCAAGTGCGGCGGCAACCTGGGCGCCGACGGCAGCGTGTCGTATCTCTTCCAGCATTGCGGCGTGCTGAGCTACGCACCGGGCACAGACGAGGAGAGCCTGCTCAACGCCGCCCTGGAGGCCGGCGCGGAGGATGTCGTGAGCGGGACGGACGGGTCGTTCGACGTCTTGACTGCGCCCGCGGAGTTCGAGGCGGTGCGTGACGCCTTGGCGG